>JBKJNL010000549.1:0-12449 GCA_046593615.1 Myxococcota bacterium
GATGCCGGACATGGCGGTCGCGTTGCACAGATGCGACGCCGTGGCCGGAGGAATTCCATGTCGACGAACCCAAGCGCCCGCGACGCTCTCCTGCGGCTGGGCCAGCTGCTCAAGGCACGCGGCTACACGTTCACACCGACGACGCCGCTGACGCACCAACGGGTGCTTGACCGCGACGTCGGGCCGCTCGGTGCTGCACGCAGCGCGCGTGACCTGCGCGACGTGCTCGGCTGGAGCCGTCCGTTCGCCGCCGGCCTCGACGTCGAGGTCGAAGCCCTGCTGGCCGCCGCCGGCGCGCTGCAGACGCTGCCCGACGGCCGGCACCGAAGTCTGCTGCGCTGCTCGACGCTGCCGCTGCCATCGGAGTCGTCGGAGTCACCCGACCTGTTCCGGGCCCGAGGCAAGGAGCCCGGCAACCGCTACTTCCACTCGGCGTTTCCCACCGACGACCACGACGCTGTGTTCTTTGGCCCCGACACCGTCCGCTACGCGGGGCTGGCGCGGCGCTGGTTGCTCGATCGCAGCGAGCTGGGGCCGCAGGCCGGGGCCCGTCCCCTCGGCCGCGTCGTCGACGTCGGCGCGGGCAGCGGCGCCGGCGCCTTGAGCCTGGCCCCGTGGGCGACTTCCGTTGTGCTGGCCGACATCAACGCCGCGGCCCTTGAGCTCTCGCGCGTCAACGCCGCCGTCGCCGGCGTCGACGCCGAGGTCGTCGAGAGCGACGTGCTCGACGGCGTCAGCGGCGACATCGACGTCGTCATCAGCAACCCGCCCTACCTGGTGGACGAAAAGGCCCGCGCCTACCGCCACGGCGGCGCGCGCGGCATCGAGCTGGGCCTGCGCATCCTGCGCGCTGCGCTCGCGCGCCTCACGCGCGGTGGTCGGGTGCTGCTCTACACGGGCAGCCCCGTCGTCGACGGCCAGAACCTCTTTCTCGCAGCCGCCCTCGATGAGGTCGCCCGCGCCCACGCCGTGTGCCGCGTCGAAGAGCTCGACCCCGACGTCTTTGGCGAATCCCTCGACGAGCCGGCCTACGCCGACGTCGAGCGCATCGCCCTGGTCGGCCTGCTGGTCACGTTGCGCTGAGGCCCAGCAGGCCGACCAGGGCGATGACGCTCCGCCGAGTCACGCCTCGCTCAAGCGGCGGCGCAAGGTGTTGCGCGCGATGCCGAGCTTGGCCGCGGCCTTTACCTGGTTGCCGCCGGCGGCGTCGATGGCCGCTTCGATCTGCCGCTTCGTCAGACGTCGCGCGTCGCCGCGCAGCGGCAGGCCGGCGCCTTCTTCGCCAAAGACGTCGCCGCGTTCTTCGAGGTGCCCGAGCAGATCCCGATCGGTGATCTCGATCGCTGCGGCCTTTGCGCCCCGCTCCAGGCGGCGGGCGAGCCCGAGCTGCGCCAGCGCCGTCACCGCCGCCCGCAACATGCGCACGTGGCCCGGCCAGCGGGCCTCCTGCGCGAAGCGCACGGCGGCCGGGGTGACGACGACGGCGAAGCCCAGCAGCGTGCTCTGCTCCTGGGCGAAGCGCGCCAGCAGGCCGGGGATGTCGGCGCTGCGTTCATCGAGGCCCGGCACGCGCCAGAGGTGGCCCTCGGCCAGGCGCTCGCAGAGATCCTGGCGCAGCCCCGACGACACCAGCGGCTTCTTTGACGCCGACACCAGCCGGAACGCCAGGGGCTTCAGCTTCACCGCGCCGGCGCCGAGCGGCGCGATGTCGCCCGACCCTTCGAGCACGTCGAGCAAGAAGCCCTGGGCAACGGCCGGCAGGCTCTCGACCTCGTCGAGAAACAGCGTGCCGCCGTCGGCCTGCACGAGCTTGCCGGTGCGCGCGGCCTCGGCGCCGGTGTACGCGCCGCGCACGTGGCCGAGCAGCTCGCTGTGCAACGACGTCGGATCCTGCGGCAGGCGCGCGCAGTTGATCGGCACAAAGGCGCCCGGCAGCTGCGACATCTCGTGCACGCGACGCGCGCTCCATGTCTTGCCCACGCCCGAGGCCCCGAGGAGAAACACCGGCACCCGCGTCCGCGCCGCCAGCCGCAGCTTCTCGGCGAAGCCGCGCGACGCCTCGGACACCTCGCTCGACTCGCGCTTGCTGCGCTCGGCCTCGGGCGCCTCGGCGGTGAAGCGCACGCGGCTCTGGCCATGGCCCAGCTCGACGACGTCGCCGACGACGACGGCCACGGCGCGGTGGGGCACGACCTCGACGACGACGCCGCCCGAGACCAGCCGCGAGCCGTTGCCGCTGCCGTAGTCCTCGAAGGTCCAGCCGGGCTCGCCGTGGCTCAAGACGCCGTGCAGCCGCGACACGCTGTCGTCGTCAAAGATGACGTCGGCGGCGTCGTGGCGCCCGAGCACGTAGCGCTCTCCGGGCGTCAGCGAAAACGGCGTCGACGACGCCCCCGGCCGCTCGATGGTCATGGCCCGGGGCGGCTCGGCCCGCGTCGGTCGCGCCCGCGCCTCTGCCGACGTTCGCGGTGTCGACGCCGGTTCCGCGGTTGACGCTGTCGGCGCGCGCGGCGCCGACGACGGCGGCGTCTCAGCAGGCGCCGTGGGCGGCCGGGCCACCACGGGGCGGTTGACGATGGTGTTGCGCTGTCGGCGTTCGGTCATGGGCAGCCCCTGAGGTGTTCACCGCGGTGTTCACCGAGATGTTCACCGAGATGTTCATTGAGATGTTCACTGGAAACGAGTCTGCTCCAAATGCGCAGCCCACGGGGATTCGTCCGCTGCGCAGGGCTGTGCTGCGCTGTTCATATCCTGGCACGGCGGGTGCGTTGAAGAGGAATCAGGAGGTCACATGAAGCACATCGTTCGCTCGCTGCCCCTCGGCCTGTTCACCCTCGCGGCCTTTTCCGTTGGCAGCGCCTGCGCCCCCGGCGCTGAGTGCCAGCAAAGCTTTGACTGCGGCGTCGGCAGCCAGTGCACCGCCGACGGGCGCTGCGAATACCGGCCCGGGGCGGGCGGCGGCGGAGGCGGAGGCGGAGCTCTGAATGACGTGCGCGACGCCGAGGCCCTGGTGGAGCCGACCGTGGAGTTCTCGGGCTCGACCTTCGAGGGCAACATCGGGCCGACGGCGAGCTCGGGGCCCGTCAGTGGGCTTGTCGAGCGCGGCAGCGACGTGTCGAAGGTGTGGCTGCTCCTGCCCGAGCGCGACAGCACCTTCTTGTTCTTCTCGATCACCGACCCCGAACGCTTGTCGACGCCGGGCAGCTTCGTCATGGGCACGCCCGACGACACCGGCTGGTCCGACGACTACGTCCAGGCCTGCAATTACGACGAGGCCGAATACGACGAGGTCTTGCCGCCGGTCACGGTGGTCGTCTCCGAGCCCGACGACGCCGGCAACGTCGTCATCGACATCGACATCGGCGGCAGCGTCAACACCGCCGGCCAGGCCCGCATCCCGTGGGTGGCGCCCCCCACCGCTGGCTGAGCTGGCTGAGTGCTGGTCCGCTGAGCGCTCCCAGGTGCTCAGCGGGCGAGGGCCTGCAAGATGAGCCGGCGGACGTCGGGGTTGATCTGCCGGTTCGTCGACAGCTGCCGCAGCTGCTCGTCGCCCAGCAGGCTCAAGAACGGACGGGCCATGATCGCCGGCGTCTTCGGGTTGCAGAGGAGCGCGAGCTTGGCGCCGTCTTTCTTGAAGAGGCGGCGCCGCTTGGCCAGCTCGACGAGCACCACGCGGTGGATGGTCACCATGCGCAAGAAGCGCGTGATGTCCTCGAGGCGCAGCAGGTGCTGCACGGTCTCTTGCGCGACGCGCTCGTTGTTGTGGCAGACGAACGTCGACAAGAAGCGACCTTCGCGGGCGAGCTTGCGTTGGATGGGCAAGGGCACATCGCGCAGGTGCTCGAGAGGCGCTTCTTCGCGGACGCCTCCTTCGACGAACGCGGCGACGGCGCGGACGTAGGAGTCGTCGAGGACGCCGGCGCCGTCGGCCCGGGCCCGCAGCCCGCGCTCGAGCTCCAGCAGCGGCTCGAACAGCAGGTCTTCGTGGAAGCAGCTGACGTCGAAAAAGGCGCGGACCAGGCCGAGGGCGTCTTTGAGGTCGGGCAGCGAGGCGCCGGCCAGGCTCTCGCGCACGCAAAAGAAAAACACCTTCAAGTGATCGAGGTGGCCGCGCGTCTGCAAGTGCTCAAACAGGAAGCGCAGCACCGACACCGGCGTGCGCGGGTGGGCGATGACGGTCCACAGGTCGATGACGGCGAGGGCGGCGACGGCGGCGCCGCGGGTCGCGACGACGGGGTGCAACAGCAGGCACCGCAGCGCCGGCCGCGGCTCGGGCAGCGCCAGCACGTCGTCGACGACGGCCGCGCCGCGGCGATCGCGCAAGGCGCTGACGACAGCGGCGAAGCGGCGGTTGTCGCCGGCCTGCTGGGCGAGGAACGGCACGAAGCGCAAGGCCTGCCGGTCGGCGCCGACGTCGCGCAACAACAGCGCGTCGGCGTGGCGCCACAGGCCGGCACGCAGGGCCTCCGCCTGGGCTTCGGTGTCGGCGGCGTCGCGCGCGTCGTCGCCCGGCTGCGACAACAGCCGCACCACCTCGGCGGTTCGCTCGTCGAGCAGGGCGTCGAGGGCGTCGGCGGCTTCGAGGGAATCCTTGCCGTGCAGCGCCGCGATCAACGTCGACAGCGGCGCCGGCGCCCGATGCACCGCCGGCGTCGGATCGAGCACCGCCGACAGCAGGTCGCCGCCCTCTTCGACAGCGCCGCCTTGTCCTTCGAGCAGCTCACCGACGCTCTGGCAAAAGGCGTCGATGCGCCGCCACAGCAACAGCAGGTAGCCGCCGCCATCGACGTCGCGCAGGGCGATGCGCGACAGCGGCTCACGCACCGCGGCGACGGCATCGTCAAGCTCGAGCCACGAGCTCATGAGCTGGGCCTGCGGCGGCGCCGACAGCGCCGTGCGCACCGCGGGCAAAAAGGCGCGGCCCTTCTCGAGCGAGACGCCGGCGGCGAGCAACGTGTCGCGGCAGCGATCGCGCCCCTGCGCAAAGCCTTCGCCGTCGTCGTCGTCGAACCGGGGCAGCTCTTCGAGTGGTGACAGGGCGCGGGCCGCCGTCGACAGCCGCATCGAGAGGCCCGCGATGGGCTCGACGATGGCGCCGCTGCGGGCGCCGTGGGCGGCGCGGGCGACGCATTCAGCGACGATGCGCACCGACTCGGGCCGCTCCAGGGGGTCGAGGGCGAAGCAGCGCATCAAGAGCGCGTCGAGCTCGACATCGACGTCGACACCGAGCTCGCGCAGCGAGGGCCGCTCGTCGCCTTGGCTGGTGGCCAACGGGCCGCAGGCGAGCTTCTGGCGGATGATGTCGTCGTCATCGCCGTCGAAGGGCAGGCGGCCGGCCAGCATCTCAAAGACGACGACGGCGAGGGCGTGGACGTCGGCCCGCCGGGTGATGTGCTCGCCGGTCATCTGCTCGGGCGCCATGTAGGGGATCGTCCCGACCATCATCCCGGCGTAGGTCGAGGTGCCGCGCCCGGCGGCCTGGCCCGAATGCACCGAGCGGCTGCCAGGGCGGGTCACGGGTTCGTCGCCGTCATCGTCGAGGGCCGAAAGGATTTCGTCGCGCAGGTCGCGGCGCCCGATGTCGGTGATCAGCGAACCCTCGGCCTCGGTCTCGGCCCGCTCAGCCATAGGGGCCGTCATGGCGGTCGTCGTCGTCGTCGTCGACTGCGGCGGCTGCCCCGGAAAATCCACGGGCCGCGGCCAGCTCGGCGTCTCGATCGGCGTGCGCGACAGCAGCTTGGCGATGCCAAAGTCGAGCACCTTCACGATCTCGCTGCCGTCCCGCAGCTTCTCGAGAAACACGTTCGACGGCTTGAGGTCGCGGTGGATGATGCCCAGCGCGTGGGCCTCTTCGAGGGCGTCGCACAACGGCGTGACGATTCGTTCGACGTCGTCGATGGTCAGGGTCTTTTGCACATCGAGCAGGGTCGCCAGCGAGCGGCCGCGCAAGAGCTCGGTGACGAGAAAAGCCACCGGTCCGCCACCATTGCCGTTGGCATTGCCGTCGGCATTGCCGTTGGCGCTGCCGCCGGCGGGGTCGCCAGCGCCGAGGCGTTCGTCGACGTCGAAATCGGTGATGAGCACGGCGTGGGGGTGCTTGACCGCGCCCAATATGCGGGCCTCTTTGTGGAAGCGCTGCACGGCGACCTGCAGGTCCTTCTGCGCCGGCTGCATGACCTTGACGGCGACCTTGCTGCCGACGGCGAGGTGCACGGCCTGGAAGACCATGCCCATCGCGCCTTCGGCGAGCTTCTTCTCGAGGCGGTAGCGGCCGCACAGCACGCGCGAGCCCCAGAACGCCACCCGCAACCCCGCGCTGCACGAGGCGCAGAAGTCGTAGGCGTCTTCGAAGCAGTCGCCGCAGGCGTCGCAGACCTTCACAGCTCTGTTCTAGCCGAACGACCTAGACCCGGATCCGCGTGCGCTCTTCGCGGACGATGGCTTCGTCGAGGGCGCCGGCTTCGGCCTTTTTCAACAAGTGCAGGATGTAGGGGCCCAGCAGGTCGATCGACGTCGACGAGAAGCGCTCGGTGCCGAAGCGGTCGACGACGGCGGTCTGGGCCTTCAAGATCTCTTTGTCCTGTCCGAGGATTTGCCAGGCGATGGGTGCGGCGAACATCGCGATGGGGATGATCGGCAGGCGGGTCCGCAGCGACACCACCGTGTGCATGTCGGTGACCGTCTCGCTCACCGGCGTGCACAACGTCGTCACCAGCACGTGGTTCTCGCCGCCGAGCTTGTATTCGACCTGCGCGGTCGACGGCAGCAGGAACCGATCCCAATGCTGCACGAGGCCGCCCGACGGCGACAACACCCGCCCGACGATGCCCGAGGGGCGCGGCTCGCCGACGAATTCGGCTTCGACGCCGTCTCTGCGCCGCTGCACGATGGCCTCGATCTCGTGCTTCTTTTCCGAGGTGCGAAACAGGCCACCGTGCAGAAACGCGGTGTGCGGCACGTCGAGGATGTTCTCAAGGGTCGAGTGCAGCGTGCCCTCGACGCGCATGCTGCGGCGGATGTGGGCGTAGCCCGGGTTGTCGAGCTGCGTCAGGCGCAGCGGCTCGGGAAACAGCGTCTCTTTGGGATCGCGCGGCGAGAGCCACACCCAGACGAAGCCGTCGCGCTCGACGACGCGGTGGCTCTCGGCGCAGCGGTTCGGCGAGTCGAGCTTCGTGGTCGCGCCGCCAGCACCGTCGCCCTGGTCGACGATGGGCAGGCCCGGCACCGCCGTGAGCTTGCCGCAGGCGTCGAAGCGCCAGCCGTGGTAGCGGCACTCGAGCTCGCCCTGCTCGACGCGGCCCAGCGACAGCGGAATGTTGCGGTGGGGGCAGCGATCGAGCACCGCCGCCGGCGCCCCCGACGACGTCCGCCAGATGGCGACGGGCACGCCGAGGATCTGCACCGCCAGCGGCTTTTTCTTGCCGAGCTCGGTCGAGGCGCAGGCGACGTACCAGGCGTCGACGACGCGGGCGACGTTCTTGCGACGCACGCCCGAGCCCGCAGGAGCGCCGTTGACGGATGACCAGAGGGCAGGCTGCTGCGGAGCGTTCATGGCCACAGCGTCGCCAATGGCGACGGGGGCGGCAACCCATGTAGCCTGGCGGCCCCCGGAGGACTCGTGCTCATTCGTTTTGTCGTCGTCGCCGCTGCCGCCCTCGCTCTCGCCGCCTGCGGAGAAAAAGCCGAGGCCCAACCCGCCGGCGCCGTCCACGCCGCCGTCGTCACCGCGCCCTCCGAGCTGCCGACGCCGACGCCGCCGTCGACGCCGATGCCGCCGCCGGCGGTGCCGCTTGCCACCCCGCCCCCGCCCCCTGCGCCGCCGGCCGGTGGCGGTTGGTGACGGTTGGTCACGACGACAAGAAAGCGCCCCTCACGGGGCGCTTCTTTTTTCTGGGCCGGGGAACCCGGGCTCAGGCGTGCGCCGACGCCTTTGCTTCGGCCAGCGCCTCGCGCCCCTTGCCCGCGTCGAAGTCGGGCTCGACGAAGCACCACTGCACCTCGGGGCACCGCTCGCGCAATTGGTCTTCGTAGTCGTTGATGACGCCGACCAGCTCGTCGCCTGACATGCCGTGGGCCACCTTGATCTTGAGCGCGACAAAGACCTCACCCGGACCCTGCTGCACGGTGATGCAGGCCAGCAGCTTGTCGATCTTGGGATGGGCGATGGCCAGGTCGGAGGCCGCGGTCCGGATGGTCGGGTCGGCGGCCTCGCCGACGAGCAACGACTTCACCTCGCGCGCCAGGAACACGGCGACGCCGACGAGGACGACGCCGACCGAGAACGATCCGAGGGCGACGAAGCGCAGGTCGCCGGTGATCTTGGTGAGGCCGATCGCCACGAGCGCCAGGGCCAGGCCGAGCACCGCCGCGGCGTTTTCGCCAAAGACGACGACGAGGTCGCTGTCTTTGGTGGCCTTCAAGAAGTGGAAGAACGGCGCACCGGCGCGGCGCTTGTTGAGCTCCTTGATGTTGCCGTACGTCGCCCAGCCTTCGAGCAGCAGCGAGAACCCGAGGATGCCGATGGCCAGCATGATGTTGGCGACGGGCTCGGGGTGCAGCCAGTGGTGGACGCCCTCGTAGAGGGAGAACACGCCGCCGCCGGTGAACAGCAACAGCGCCACCATGAACGACCAGAAGTAGACGTTGCGGCCGTAGCCGAGGGGGTGCTTCTCGTCGGGCAGCTTGCGGCTCTCGACGACGCCAAGCAGCAGCAACAGCTGGTTGCCGCAGTCGGCAAAGCTGTGGATCGCTTCGGCGAGCATCGCCCCCGAGCCGGTGAAGAACGCCGCGCCGAACTTCAGCGTCGCGATGATCCCGTTGACCACCAGGCTCTGGATGATGTGCCCGGTGCCGTGGTCCTTGCCGCTCATCTCGTCTCCCTCGCAGCGTCGACGACGACGCTCGCAAATGGCGGCGAACATGCGGGCTCTGTGCGCCGGGGGTCAAGGCCCACCTCGCGGCCCGCGAACCGGTGGCCCCGGTGCTGGCGAGATCGGGCCCGCGCGACGCCCGCGGAATCCGGCGTCGGGAACTGGCGTTGCGCTTTGGCGGTCCACCCTGCGCGCCCCCGCCGCCCCACGAGGTCCCATGTCATCGACGTCCACCGCTCTTTTTCTCGGCCCCTGCCTGCGCACGACCGTCTTGGAAATCGCCCACGCCGGCTTCTTTTCCGTCGTCGTCGCCGGCGTCTGCGGCGCCGTCGGCTTCGGCCTGTGGTCGCTCGACATCTCGCTGGTGCAGGCCGACGTCGAAGGCGCCGCGAGCACGGTCCTGCTGGCCAGCCTGCTCCCGGCGTTCTTCGGGGCCTGGGTGTTCTTTCTCGCGCGCAGGATCGCCTGGAGCGGGCCCGGTGCCGCCTTTGCCGTCGCCTCCGCCGCCGCCGCCCTCGCCGTCGTTGCCCACCGCAACGTGCTGCTCTCGACGTTCTTCGAGGGCTACGACTCGAGCCCCTGTTCGGCGTGGGTCGCCGCCGCCCTCGGTCAGAGCCCGCGCGCGGGCGCCGTCGACACGACCCTGGTGGCCGAGCTCGCCGTCGTCGTGGGCGCCGGCGTCTGCGCTTTCGTCGCGCAGCGCCTGCTGTCGCGGCCCCGTGTTCGGCGCGCCAGCTGAGCCCTCAGCGGTTGAAGCCAGCCTCAGCCGGTGAAGCGATCCTTGAGCTTCAAGAACCGCGACTCAAAGAAGCGGAACGAGAGCTCGGCAATCACCACCGTCACCAGCAGCGTCAGCGGGAACAACCACGGTTCAAGAGGAAGACCGACCTTGTTGAGGACTGCTGCACAGCCATGGCGGCTGAGCATGTGCAACAAGTAGATACCATAGCTGAGCGCGCCGATGCGCACCAACGGTGGCAGCCGCAAGAGCGGCATCAGCAGGTGGTCTTCGCGGATGACGCACGAGCCGAGCAGCAGCGTCATGAACAGATGCAGCGAGAAGCGCGGCCAACCCGTCAGGTCTTTGGGCGCCAGGGTGCAGATGAGCAGGATGACGGCGGCGGCCAGCAGCGGCATCCACACCGGCCGCAGCACCTTTGCCAGGCGCTCGTGCCAGATGGGATCGTGCAGGCCGTGGGCGAGCAGCACGCCGAGCATGATGGGCGTGAAGCCGGTCTGGCGCAGGAACTCGGGCTGGTGCGGCAGGAAGCCCAGCGAGGCCATCACGCCCTCGATGAGCCCGAAGTGGATGAGCTGGCTGACGATGAGCATGATCCACAGGATCGGCACCACCGCCTTGCGCAGGTAGCGCTCGAGGGGCGGCCACACGATGTAGAACTGCTCTTCGGCCGACAGCGACCAGGTGATGGCCAGGAATGTCGTCAGCTCGGCCCAGTTCGACGTATAGGTCAATGCCCAGGGCAGATCCTGAAAGAAAGCTTCGCGCATGTTGGCGTTGCGGCCGATGGTCAAAAAGATGACAGTCAGGATCAACAAAAAGGCGTAATAGACCGGGAAAATCCGCAGGAAGCGGCGGATGTAGAAGTTCTTGAGAGAGATGCCTTTGCGGTCGCGCTCGCGCAGCAGCAGCGTGACGATCAAGAAGCCCGAGATGACAAAGAAGAGGTCGACGCCGAGGAAGCCGCGCTCGGTGGCCATCCAGCCGGTGGGAACCTCATAGGTGTGGTGCCAGAGCACGGCGAGGATCGAAAAGGCCCGCAAGCCGTCGAGGCCGCCAAAGGTCTTTTGCTTCTGGAAGGTCTGGTACGAGCTGGGAGCGGGGAACCCGGGCCCGAGCGGCCCTGGAGCGGGGAACCCGGGCGCGCCGGCTCCGTCGACGGGAGGAACCACAGCCGATGCGTTGGTGGTCATGCCCGCCCCACGCGCAACCGACGTCGTCCGACCACGCGCTCGTGGTCTTCGATGCGCACCTCGAGAGGCGTGCCCGCGGCGTAGAGCGTGCGCACCCGCAGCAGCAGCTCGCTCTTCGACATCGACGGACCAAGGACGGCAAACGGCAGCAAGCGCACGCGGGCTCCTTCGAGGACGGCGCCGAGCGAGCCGTGGTCGGCCGCCGAGCCGTCTTCCAGACGGATGATGTCGGTGACGACGACGCCGCCGGCGTTGCCCGCGGGGCCGGGATGGCTGGAGCCGCGCTGCCCCGAGCCCTGCTGCGCCGACCCCGCCGTCAACGGCACGAGCACGCCGCGCAGGCCGCGCGAGGTGTCGAGGGCCCGCATCAGGGCCGCCAGGCGCCGCGACATCCACAAGAGCACGGCCCGGGCTTCTTCGCCGTCGTCGACGACGACGCGCCGGCCATTGAGACTGAGCCAGGGCTCGAACGGCGAGGCGAAGCGCAGGGTCACGGCCGAGCCGCTCGGCACGGGCGCCGTGACGACGTCGCCGTCGGGGACGGGGACGTCGTCGGCGTCAATCGGGGGCTCGGCGACCAACATGTCGCGCGGTCTAACGCGCACGTGGTCCGGCGGCCACCGACGGCCGCAAATGGGCGATCGGAACATCGTCGCCGCCGCTGTCGACGGGCCGGCCGGCTCCCATAGATTGCGCGCGTGACGTCGATCCTGGCCAGCATCGCGCGCCTGCACATCGTGGCCATCGGCGCCCTGGGCACGTTGACGTTTTCGTGGGCGCTGTGCGGCGTGCGCGACCCGCTGCTGGCCTCTTTTTCGGCGTGCGACTGGTTCGTCGTCAACCTGCTCAACCGCGTCGTCGACGTCGTCGAAGACGAAAAAAACGGCGTGGCCGGCGCCGACGTCGTGGCCAGAAACGCCCGCCGCACCGTCGCCGTCGGCGTCGGCGTCTTGCTGGTGTCGCTCATCGCCAGCGCCGTGCTCGTGCCCGAGACCGTGCCGGTGCGGCTCGCCTTTCACGCGCTGGGCTTTGCCTACAACTGGCGCCTCTTGCCCCGACGGCGCCGCATCAAGCAGCTGGCGTTCTGGAAGAACACGGCGTCGGCCACCGGCTTCCTGCTGACGTGCTTTGCCGTCCCGCTGGTCGTGCATACGCTGCGCGTCGACGTCGTCACCGTCGTCGTTGCTGCTGTCTTCTTTTTCCTGTTCGAGCTCAGCTACGAGGTGCTCTACGACCTGCGCGACGTCGAGGGCGACGCCCTCGCCGGCGTCAAGACCTGGCCGGTGCTCTACGGCCCGGTCATCGGCGCGCGGGTGTTGGTGGCGCAGCTGTTGGCCTCGTTCGTCGTCGTCGTCGTCGGCTTCGCCGCCGGCCGCTTGCCCTGGCACCTGGCGGTCATGGGCGCCGCACCGCTGTTGCAGTTGGCGGTCGTCGGCCGCCGCCTGCCGACCGTCACGCGGGCCGGGCGGGTGACGTCGTCGTTGTGCGTCGGCGTCACCTGGGCCGGCGTGCTGTTGCTCGCGACCTACCACCTGTGGGAGCTGCTCGCGCTCCCCGGCGCCACGGGATTTCCCGCATGACCACGTCCGTGACGACGTTCATCACGACGTTCATCACGAACCTGGAGCTCGTGTGCCTGGCGCTCGT
>JBKJNL010000560.1:0-2507 GCA_046593615.1 Myxococcota bacterium
GCGCGGCGCGCGTCCGCCGATGGCGCCCACCGTGCCCCACGTGCTGTCCGACGCGACTGCCACCGATCTTGCCGAGGCCGACCCCCTCGAGCCCACCGCCGAGGTGGCCGGGGCGCCGCGCTCGCTCGCCGCCACCGCCCCGCTCGCCCTGGCCCCGCACTCCATGGCCGGTCTGATGACGGCGTCGATGAACGGCCAACCGCGCGGCGAAGACGCCGCCGCCTCCACCCTCGCCGACGAGCCCGAAGCCCCTGCGCGCGCCCGTCGGCCCCTCGCCGCCATCGCCGCCGTCGTGGTGGTGGTCGCCGTCGTCGCCGTCGTCGCCATTGCCTCAGGCGGCAGCGGCGAAGCCGTCGTCGTCGCCGACCGCGCAGCACCCCCCGGGACCACGGCGCCGGTCGTCGACGTCAGCCCGCCGGTTGCGCGCGCTGTTCCCACCGACGTGCTGCCCGTTGACGCAGCACTGCTCCCCGCCAGCGACGTCAAGCCGACGCCGGTGGAGCCGACGCCGGTGGAGCCGACGCCGGTCGAGCACGTCGCCGGTGCTGTCGACACCGGCGCTGCCGACGCCGGCGCTGCCGACGCCAGCGTGCCGATCGTCGACGAGAAGCCCGTCGTGAAAAAGGCCAACCGCAAGCCGCGTGCAGCCGAGCCCGTCAAAGAGCCCGAGAAGAAGCGCTTCGTGCGCGTGCGCACCACGGATGCCAAGTGAACCGCACCATCGTCGTCACCGCCGTCACTGCCGTCGTCGTGCTCGCGTCGCCGCTGTCGCGGGCCGCACCACCGTCACCGCCGACAGCACCATCGACAACGTCGTCAGCAACGTCGTCGACTGGCGCGCCCGTCGCCGCCGACGACGCCGCCAGCACCGAGGCCCGCGCCTTTGTGGCCATCGACGGCGAGCAGTGGTGCCTGGCGATGCGGCTGTTTGAAAAGGCGCACGCCCAGGGGCCCGCCGTCGACCTGCTGCTGAACGCCTCGCAGGCCGGAGAAGCCGGCGGCGACATCGAAAGCGCGCGCCGCTTCTCCGACGAGGTTGCCGGCTTGGCCGAAGCGCCAAAGGCAAAAAAGGTCGAGGCCAGGAAGCGGACCGCGCAGCTCGTCAAGCGCATCGCGACCAGCGGCGGCGGCACACCGTGCCCGACCCTCGAGGAGCTGCAGCCAAAGGCGGCCGTGCCGTCGCCTGAGCCGTCGTCGTCGTCGTCGTCGCCTGGGCCTGGGCCTGGGCCGTCGCCGGAGGAGCCGCCGGCCGACCTGCGCACCTTTGGCTATGTCGGCGCCGGCCTGGGCGGCGTCGCCGTCGTCGTCGGCGCGAGCACCGCGGCGGTGGGCCTGTTGCCCTGGTTCGCCCACGCTGGCGCCGTCTCGGGCATCGAGGCCGCCGAGGCCCAAAAGGCCGACGCGACGGCGCTGCAAGAAGAGCAAGCCACCGCCCGGGCAGGCTGGGAGAGCTACGGCCAGGCCCTCACCGTCGCGGGCTCGGTGCTGACCGCCACCGGTGTCGTCGTCGTCGCTGCCGGCCTGGGCTTGGCGTTTCTGTCGCCGGCGCCGGTGGAGTGACGATGTCCATCGCCATCGATGTCGCGCCGATCGGGGTCACGCCGCGCCCGCTCGCCTGGGCCCGTGCCCGGCTGCTGCTGCTGTCCGTCGTCGTCGTCGTCGTTTTCGCCGCCGGCGCGTGCGAGCTGACCGCCGACGCTCCCTACGGACGCCCCTGCACCGCAGACAACGACTGCGCCGGCTACGTCTGCGACGACGGCACCTGCGTGCCCGAGCCCGGCTTCCTCGCGGGCCCAGGCGCCCGTGCTGGCGAAGGCGAGGGCGAAGGCGAGGGCGAGGGCGAGGGCGAAGGCGAAGGCCCGCTGTGCCGCGACGACGTCGATTGCGTCGACGATGGCGCCTTTTGCAACGGCGAGGTCCGCTGCATCGACGACCGCTGTCGCCGCGGTGACGCGCCCTGCACCAGCGCCTGCGACGAAGAACGCGACGCCTGCGTGGCCTGCTTGTCGAGCGCGGACTGCCCCGGCGACGGGCTCCATTGCACCGGCGAGGTCAGCTGCGTCGAGCGCGCCTGCGTCGAGTCCGGCAATCCCTGCGGCGGCGCGCTGACCTGCGACGAAGGCCTCGACGCCTGCACCGGCTGCGCCGCCGCCGCCGACTGCAACGACGCCGACGCCTGCACCGTCGACACCTGCAACGCCGACCGCGTCTGCGAGCACGCCCGCAGCGTCAGCTGCGACAACGGCTGCAACCCCGAAAGCGGCGCCTGCCGCGCCTGCGACGCCGCCGGCGACTGCAACGACGACAACGCCTGCACCGCCGACCGCTGCGGCGACGACGGCGCCTGCGTGTTCACCGCCCGCCCCGACTGTCCTCTTGGCTGCAACCCGATCAGCGGGACCTGCCTCGAATGTGCTGTTGCTGGTGATTGCACCGACTTGAATCAGTGTACGGTTGATTCCTGCAATTCCGGCGTGTGCGCCCGGGTGCCGCGCACCGACTGCAAC
>JBKJNL010000592.1:0-2945 GCA_046593615.1 Myxococcota bacterium
CGACGTCGACGCGCTGCTGCGCGCCGCGGCCGCCCAGCAGAGCAGCGGCCGGCCCCGACCACCGGCTCGCATCGCAAAGGCGATCCGCCAGGCCCTCGGCGGCCTCGGCGACGTCGACGACGCCCTGTTTCCCGCCGACCTCGTGGCCACGTTCGACGGGCGCTTCGTGGCCACCGCCTTTGGCCCTCCCGAGCGCTCCGGCGTTGGCCGCGCCGCCTTTGAAGCGCTGCTGGCCGGCGCCGCCGACGAACCCGACGCCGACGTCGACGAGGTCGCCGGCTTCGTCGCCTCGCTGTTTCCGCTCGAGACCGCGCGCGACGCGCTGTTGCGCGAGCAGCTCGAGCTGCTCGACGAAGCCGGCCGGATGGCGCTGGTCCCTCCGTGGTGCCCGGCCCCCGGCTGAGCGCGCGCAGCCGTCGTCGGGATCGAGCGAGGCGGTGGGCCGTGGTCGTGCAGGCCGCCAGCCGTGGCAGCGGTGGGCGCCACCCCTTGACCCGTTCGTCGTCGTCGTCGACACCGGGCCATGACCAGCGCCGAACAGCAGCCGCCCGTGGCCCCCGACAAGCCCGAGACCCCGACGTCGAAGCCCGACCGCACGAAGCCGCCGCACCCGGCCGAGGCGTTCGCCACCGAGCTTGCGCGCATCCACAAGGGTGGCACCGAGGGCTACCACCAGAAGAACGCCGAGCAGGGCAAGCTGTTCGCGCGCACACGCATCGAGAAGCTGTGCGACCCCGACTCGTTCGTCGAAGACGGCGCCTACGCCAACATGCTCGCCAAAGACCTGCCCGCCGACGGCGTCATCACCGGCATCGGCCGCGTGCAGGGTCGCGATGTCGCAATCATGGCCAATGACTCGACGATCAAGGCCGGCTCGTGGGGCGCGCTCACCGTCGAAAAAATCATCCGCATCCAAGAGGTCGCCCAGCGCTACCGCATCCCGATGCTCTACCTGGTCGACTCGGCTGGCGCGCGCATCACCGACCAGATCGACATGTTCCCCGGACGTCGTCACGCCGGCCGCATCTTTCACAACGAAGTGCGGATGTCGGGCTTCGTGCCGCAGGTCTGCCTGCTGTTCGGACCCTCGGCCGCCGGCGGCGCTTATATTCCTGCATTCTGCGACGTCGTGTTCATGGTCGATAAGAATGCGTCGATGTACCTCGGCTCTCCTCGTATGGCCGAGATGGTCATCGGCGAGAAGATCTCGCTCGAAGATCTCGGCGGCGCCAAGATGCACACCAGCGAGAGCGGCTGCGGCGACTTCCTCGTGAAGACCGAAGAAGAGGCGCTCGAGCAGTGCCGGGCCTGGCTGCAATATTTTCCGCAGCGCTGTGGCGAGCAGCCGCCGGTCGCCAACGCGAAGCCGCCAAAGAAGTCGCGCGCCGTCGACGACATCGTCCCGCAAGATGAAAAAACCATGTTCGACATGAAGGAGCTCATCGAGGCCATCGTCGACGAGGGCAGCTTCTTCGAGGTCAAGAAGCGCTTCGCCACCGAGCTCGTCACCGGCCTCGCCCGCATCGACGGCCGCGTCGTCGGCATCGTCGCCAACCAGCCCAAGCAGAAGGGCGGCGTGCTGTTCGTCGACTCCGCCGACAAGGCCGCCCGCTTCGTCTTCTTGTGCGACGCCTTTGAAATTCCGTTGCTGTTTCTCTGCGACGTCCCCGGATTCATGATCGGGTCAAAGGTTGAAAAGCAGGGCATCATCCGCCACGGCGCAAAGATGCTCGCGGCGATGTCAGAGGCGACGGTGCCGCGCATCTGCGTCGTCGTCCGCAAGGCCTACGGCGCCGGCCTCTACGCCATGAGCGGCCCCGCCTTTGAGCCCGACTGTACGATTGCACTGCCGCAAGCCTCGATCGCCG
This sequence comes from Myxococcota bacterium, assembly GCA_046593615.1. GTDB lineage: Bacteria > Myxococcota > UBA727 > UBA727 > VGSZ01 > VGSZ01. Next base: position 1,869 of record JBKJNL010000592.1, read on the forward strand.
TGATGGGAGCAGAAGCCGCCGTCAACGCCGTCTACTTCAACAAGATCCAGGCGCTGCCCGAGGCCGAGCGCCCGGCCTATGTCGAGAAGCTGCGCGCCGAATACCGCGACGACGTCGACCTGCAGAAGCTGGCCGCCAACCTCGTCGTCGACGCCGTCGTGCCCGGGGCCCGGCTGCGCGCCGAGCTGCTGCGCCGCCTCAGCTACATGGTCGGCAAGGCCGATCAGCGGCCGCCCAAGAAGCACTGCGTCTATCCGGTGTGACGTCGTCGGCGGCGCTCCCGCCGTCCGTGAGGTCCGTGAGAGGGGTCGCGTTCATGATCGTTGTTTTCGCCGCGCTGCTTCTGGCCACCGCCGCGCCGCAGGTGGGTGCGCCATCGACGACGCCATCGACAGCGCCGTCGGCCAACCCCGAGCGGGCCCGCGTCTTTGTCCCGGATTTGAAGACGACCTCGGTCGAGCGCTCCGTGCTGAACGCGCTGCAGGGCCGCCTCGTCGAGGAGCTCGCCCGCTACCCGCAGCTCGACATCGTCTCCAACGAAGACGTGCGTCGGGCCCTCTCGCTGGAAGCCGAGAAGCAGGCACTCGGCTGCCAGGACGAGGCATCGTGCTTTGCCGAGATCGCCGCGGCCATGGGCGCCGATCTGACGCTGTTTGGCGACGTCGAGCGCGTCGAGGGCCGCTACGCCGGACAGCTCAACCTCTCTGACGTCGCCGCGGTGTCGTCGCGCGGCCGCGTGGGCCTGCGCGGCGCCAGCTACGAAGAGCTCTCGCAGGCGCTGCCCGGCGCCGTGCGCGAGCTGTTGGCGTCGACGTTTGCGGCCCGCGGCTGGAGCCTGCCGGAGCGCGCCCCCGAGCTTGCCCCGGTCGCGACCACCCGCTCGAGCTTGCCTCTCGTCGTCACCGGCGTCGGCGGCCTCGTCGCCGTCTCTGGTGTCGCCCTCGTCGTGCTCGGCGTTCAGCCGCTGCTCGCCTATGAAACCGCCGCCGCGCAGGCCGACGAAGCCGCCACCCGCGCCGACGCCGACCCGCGCGTCGCCCTCGACGACGCCCGCGCCGCCCACGCCGCCGCGGCCGA
>JBKJNL010000611.1:0-8521 GCA_046593615.1 Myxococcota bacterium
GTGCAAGGCGCAGGGACGTTCGGTCGGCCGAACTGCCGGCCAGCGAGGGGGGCGCCACACGGCGGCGGCGGCGCAAAAAAAAACAGGCTTGCGCCTGCTTTTTCGTCCGCCGGATCCGGTCAGCCACGTGGCGGGCCGGATGGGAGTCATTAGACCGGTTGGGCTCAATCAAGGCCGCAACGGGCCTGATTCACTCGCCGTCGCCGGCGTCGGCTTCGGCGGCGGGGCAGGCGGCGGTCATGGCGACGGTGCCGAGCACGGCGACGAGGGAGAGGACGGAGAGGAACTTCACGGCGATCGTCTTCATGGGGACTCCTGATGGGGCGCGTCTCAGGCCAATTGCCTGGGCGGGCGAAAACCTATGCCAGAGCTGTGGGGGAAGGCCAGAAAAGTCTTGGCCGACCGTGCTGCGAGATGCCGAGCTCGGCCAACCCGTTGATCCCGAGGTGGGCATGGCCCAGACGCTGCAAGAGCTGCCTGTCCTTGATCCTGGCGCGCTGGAGCGGCTGCGGGCCCTGGCAGATTCAGTGGCGCGCCCGGGTGAAGACGTCCTCGGCCACCTCGCTGGCCTGTTCATCGAAGACAGCAGCCTGCGGTTGCAATCGCTGCGCGAGGCCTGGGCCGGCGGGCACGCCGACGCCGCCGCCCGCGCGGTGCACACCATCAAGGGCGCTGCCGGCAACGTTGGCGCCGTCCGCGTTGCCGCCGCCGCCGTGGTCGTCGAAGCCGACCTCCATGCGGGCGCTTTCTCCGCTGAGAGCCTGCGCCAGCTCGAGCACGAGCTCACGGCGGCCTGGGCGGCGCTGCGGGGCGAGTTCCACCCGCCTGCCTGAAGACCGCATGAGCGCGCTATGACAGCCCACGCATGGCCGACCTCCCCGAACCCCTGAGCGAGCGCGAGCGCCAGGTGTTGAACGCCCTGGTCGACGCCCACATCTCGACGGGCGAGCCCATCGGCAGCAAGGCCCTCGCCGACGTCGCCGAGCTGCAGGTCTCGCCGCAGACGATCCGCAACGTCCTCGCGGCGCTGCACGAGCGCGGGCTCATCGCCCAGCCCCACACCTCGGCGGGGCGCGTGCCCACCGACATCGGCCTCCGCTACTACGTCGACAGCCTGGTGCGCTTCACGCCGCCGGCGCCCCAGGTGCAGGGCGAGATCGAGAGCCGCCTCGAAGACGCCGGTGGCGTCGACCACGCCCTGCGCGAGGCCGCCCGCCTGCTCTCGCGCCTCGCCCGCCAGACCTGCGTGGTGCTGGCGCCGCCCGTCTCGCAAGAGCGCGTGCGTCACATCGAGCTGCTGCGCCTGCGCGACGACGCCGTGCTCTTCATCCTCGTCAGCGGCGACGGACGCGTGCAGAACCGCCTGCTCGAGTGGCTCGGCAGCCCCGCGCCGTCGTCGTCGGAGCTGCAGGCGGTTGGCGCCAGGCTCACCGAGCTCTTGCAGGGCAAGACCCTCGAAGAAGGCCGCGCCGTCATCGACGACGCCATCGCCAGCACGCGCCTGGCTTTGAACGCCATCGAAGAGCAGCTGTTGCGGTTGTCGAAGTCCGGCGTCGAAGCTTTTCTGCCCGACCCCGCCGTCCACGTCGACGGCACGAGCCACCTCATCGCCGTCACCGACGACCACGACGTCAGGACCCAGCAGCGCGAGCTGCTGGCCTTGCTCGACGAGCAGGTCGGCGTGCGGGCCTTGTTCGACAACGCCGTCCGCGCCCCCGGCGTGCGCATCTTCATCGGCGCCGAGAACCCGGCGGCAGCTCTGTCACAGGCCGGCGTCGTCACCGCCACCGTCGGCTCGGGCACCGCCGTGGGCCTGCTCGGTGTCATCGGCCCCCGCCACCTCGACTACCGCCGCGTGGTGCCGCTGGTCGACGCCACCGCCGCGATCATCAGCCGCCTGCTCGGCTGACCGCTCGGCTACGCAGGCCTCCGACGCGGGCATCGCGGGCCGGCACTCACCACAGGATGCCATTGGCGTCGACGACGACGACGGCGGGCAGCTCGCCGTCGCTCTCGACGTGGGCGGCGCCCGAGAGGCGCTGGCGCGTGTTGCGCTCGATGTTCACCGAGATCTGCGAGATGGGCAGCGAGTTCCAGAACCAGGTGAACGGGTCTTCGAGGACGCGGCCGGTTTCGCTGATGAGCGTGAAGCCGATGGCCACCAGCACGTTGAGCGGGATGACCAGCCAGCCGAGCTCCTCGACGACGGTGAAGGGAAAGACAAAGGCGAACATGAAGATCAAGCGCTCGACAAAGAAGCCGTAGCTGCGGGGCATCGGCGTGCGTTTGATGCGCTCGCTGCCGCCCTGCACGTCGAGGATGGTGGCGATGGTCGTGTCCATCGATTGCAGCTGGCGCGTGTCGAGGCCGGGCTCGGCGGCGATGTCCTTGAGGTTCAAATCAGCGAGGGCGTGGGCGAGCGACGTCTGCTTCTCCCAGAGCGCGCGGGTGGCCTCGTCGACGGCCAGTGTGTCGAGCAGGCGCTTGACGTGGTTGTCGTCGAAGGGCTTGTCGTCGCGCAGCTGGGCCCGCAGCACGTGCACGTAGAGGGCGTGGCGCAGCACCACCCGCCGTTGGCGGGCGGCGTCCTTCAGGTACGTCGTCACCTGCGTCGACAGCAGGCGGCTGCTGTTCACGAGCTTGCCCCAGAGCTGACGGCCCTCCCACCAGCGCTGGTAGGCGGCGTTGGCGCGAAACGACGCAAAGATGCCGAGCGCGGCGCCGATGATGGCCGCGGGCGACGGCGGAATCTTCACGGGCACGAGGTGCCAGACGTGGTGCAGCGCATAGGCGAGCAGGCCGCACAAGAGGAACACCAGGGAGTGCTTCCACTGCCAGACAAAGACCACCGCCGTGAACGAAGCCCGGTTGGAGACCATCATGCTGACGACGTGTTCCGGCGCCGCAGGCGGTGCAATGCCGGTCTGTTGCTCGTGCAGCGCGGCTCGTGCACGGCCTGCACGGCACGCACGCCAACGGAGCGACGGCGACAGGTGTTTCGGCGACGCTGTGTCTGGGTCATGCGGGGGGCATGAAGAGCACGAACAGCACGGGCAGCACGCTGGTCCTCCTGCCGCGCGAGCTCGGACAGGTGCCGCCCCCCGTCGGCGTCGTCGGCATGAAGGGCCGCGGGCTCTGCCAGCTGTTGACGCTCAAGGCCCGCGTGCCGCGCTTCGGCATCGTCTGCGCCGAGGCCTTTGACCAGCACAAGCAGCACCGCGACGTGCAAGACGCCCTGCGCGACGCCGAAGCCGCCGCCGTCGTCGACGACGCCACCCTGATTGGCCTCGGCGAGCAGCTGCTGCGCGCGGCCCTGCGGGCGCCGCTGTCGACGGCCCTGCGCCTCGGCCTCGAAGAGCTCGCGGGCAGCTTCGGCGACGCCGACGTCTTTGCCGTCAGAGCCTCGGTGGTCGGCGACGCCGCCGAAGCCCACGCCCTCGCCGGCGCCCTCGACGCGGCGCTCGGCGTGAAGAACCTCGACGAGACCGTGCACCGCATGTTCGCCCTGGCGTTCCACCCGCGCACCCTGCAGGCCCGCGTGGCTGCCGGCCTGCCGCCCTTTGCCACCCGCATCGCCGTCGTCGTGCAGCGGCTGGTGACGTCGGAGCAGTCGGGCGTGTGCTGGTCCCTCGACACCGGCAGCGACAGCGACGAGCGCCGCCGACGTCCGCTGGTGCGCCTGCGCTCGACGCTGGGGCTCGCCGGGGGCATCGGCGGCGTGCGCGGCAACCCCCGCATCGCCTGCGACAGCTTCACCATCGAGCGCCCCGCCGTCGCCGACGAAGGCCTCGCCGACGACGCCCGCGTGCAGGTCAGCCCGCAAAAGAAGCCCGATGCCCTGCGCATCAACGACGAGGCCGAGCGCGCGCGCGGCGGCACCCGCATGGTCGCGGTCGATGAACCCCGCCAGAGCGAGCCGTCGTTGTCGACGGTGCAGGCCCGCATGGTCGCCAAAGAGGCCATCCGCCTCGAGGCCGCCTTTGGCAAGCCGCAAGCCGTGTCGTTCTCGTTTGCCGGGCGGCTGCTGCACATCCTCGACGTGGAACCTCTGATGGTTCCACAAGCGCGCGTCGAATCGACGCGGCAACGCACCTGGGACGAGCGCCTGGTGCCGGCGTCGTTGTCGCAGCAGCCGTCGTCGACGTTGACGTTCTCGGTGTGGCAGCGCGGCAGCGCCCGCGGGCTCGAGCGCGCCGGCCGCCTGCTGGGCGTGCGTGGCGAGCTGCTTGAAGAGACGCGGCCGAATTTCCGCCGCGCCCTTGGCGTGGTCACCGGCCGCATCACTGGCAACGTCGAGGTGCTGGTCGCGCTGCTCGACCTCTTGCCCTTTGCTGAAAAGGCCCGCGAGGCCCTCGCGGCGTCGACGGCGCAGCCCGAGATCGGCGCCCGCAAAGAGGCGCCGCCGCCCGGCTTCTGGCAGCGCGCGCGGCAGAAGATCGACGACGGCCGCTGGCCGGGTCAGCTCGATCGCCTGTCGCAGGTCGCGGCTGGCGAAGGCGACGCGTTTGGCGCCGACGTCACCGCCCTGCTCGCCGCCACGGCTGGCGCCACCGGCCCCACCGTCGGCGCCGGCGTCGCCGTCGAAAACGAAGACCCCGACGCCCTGCTCGATCGCTTCGACGCCCTCGAAGAGGCCCTCGGCAAATGCGTGGCCGCGTTGATCATGCACGGCATCGTGGCCTCGCTCTTCCTCGTCGAGCTGCGCGACGGCCTCGCCGAGATCGGGCAGGCGGGGCTCGAAAACGACCTGCTCGCCGGCGACGAAGAAGCGGCCGCGCTGCTCGACGGACCGCGCCGCCTGGCCACGCTGGTGCGCGTCGTCGACGAAGACCCCGACCTCAAGGCGTTGTTCGCCGCTGCGTCCGATCAGGGCGGTGACGCCGACGTCGTCGCGGCCCTCGCCGACGAGCCGTCGTTTCGCCCGTTTCGCACGACGCTGCAGGCCTTTTGCGACGTCGGCTTGCCCGAGGGCAGCTTGATCCTCGACGAGCCGCGCCTGCTCGAGCGGCCCGAGCGCCTCGTGCACCTGCTGCTGCGCCTGGTGCACTCGCCGCGCATGACCCTCGACGCGCGCGTGCGCGACGCCGTCGGCCGCCGCAAAAAGGCCGAGTACGCCCTCGACCAGGCCACCGAGAAGCTCGGCGGGCTCAAGTCGTCGTCGTCCAAGAAGCGCTGTGCCGCGGCCCTGTCCGGCGCTCGCAAGCACGGGCGGGCCTTTGGCCTGCTGTGGCTGCCCCTCGAAGGCGTCGTGGCCCAGCTCAGGCGCGTGGCGCTCGCGCTCGGTGAGCGGCTCTTCGAGCACGGGCTGCTCGATCAACCCAAAGACGTGTTCCACCTGCAAGACATGGAGGTCGCCGGCGTCATCCGCGGCACCGGCCCCGACGTCGATGTGCGGCCGCTGGTGCAGGCCCGCCGCCGCTCGGTGACGGCCCGGCCGCCGGCCATGAGCCGGCGCATCGAGACCCGCGGCGTCGTCGCCACGTCGTTGCTGGTCGACGACGAGACCATCCTGACCTCGCCCGGCGAGGTGCCCGAGCTGCAAGGCACGGCGGTCGTCGCCGGCGTCGTCAACGGCGCCGTCTGCCTCGCCGACCGCTACCCCGACGCCGTCGATGGCGTCCGCGGTGTCGTCGTCGTTTCGTCGGCGTCGCTGTTCGATCTGCCGCTGTTTGTCGGGGCCACGGCCGTCGTCGCCGAGCGGGGGGCGGCGCTGTCGCCGGTGTGCCAGGCCTTGCGCCTGCTCGGCATCCCCACCGTCGTCGAGGCCCCGGCGGCGTCGATGATCTTCACCGACGGCGAAGACGCCCACGTCGACGGCGACCACGGCATCGTCACCCGGGCCGGCCACGTCTCCGCGGCCGCGCGTCCGGCGGCGCCGTTGGTCGCCACCGCGGAGCAGTTCCTGCGCGAGGCCATCGCCACCGATCCGGGTGGTCCACGGGCGGGGCCGGGCGGCCGACCACCCCGTCGTGCCGGCCGTCCCGCCGACTTCAGCTCGGAGATGCCGGCGCCCCCCGGCGGCGGCCTGCACCGCATGGTGTCGGAAGACGGCGCCCCCATCGGCGACGACGACGTCCTCGAGGAAAACGAAGCCTGACCGGCCACAGCACGGCGCAACGCGTGGCGCGTGATCGCGACGTGCTTCGCGCTGAGGTCCTCCTGACGCACCCGTCGATGGCGCGCGAATTGGGGCGCGCGAATTGGGGTGCGTGGTTGCGCGGTGTCGCGGCTCCGGGCGAGGGTGCCGGCCATGTTTCGCGCCCTCGTGTTGTCGTGTGTTTCTTTGACGCTGCTCGCCGGTGCTGGCCGGGCCCAACCGGCCCCGGCGACGCCACCGCCGGCGTTCCCGAAGACCCTGCAAGAGGGCGCGCAGCAGTTCGATCCTGGCAAGCCGGTGCCGGCACCCACAGCGCCGGCAACGACCCCGACGACCCCGACGGCGGCGACGACGACGACCACAACGACGACGGCGACGACCGGTGAGGCCGCCGCGGTCGACGGCTGGAGCATCATCGCCACCCGCTCGGCGCGCCGGTCCAAAGACGGCAGCGAGACGCGCGACGCCTGCGGCTACGAGCGCGACGTCATCGTAGAGCGCATGCACGAGGGGCAGCTGCAGACGACGTCGGCGGTGCTGGTGGTGCCGTGCGCGCGCGGCGCCGATGGGCTGCCGACCCCCGGCAAGCTGTCACTGCAACTTCCGGCGTCGGTCTCAGGGCCGCAGCTCGGAAAGACCAGGATGGACATCGAGATCGGCGCCACCGGCGCCCTCGACCACGACGCCGTCGTCGCCGTTGTCGTCGCCCACCGCGGGGCCCTCGAGGCTTGCCACATCGGCGGCAAAGGTGGCGCCCTGGTCACGCGTGTCGTCGTCGGCGTGAACGGACGCGCCACCGAGGCCGTCGGCCAGAGCGGCGCCTTGAAGAGCACGCCCATCGACACCTGCGTGGCCGCCACGCTGCGTTCGGTGCAGTGGCCAGTGCCCGGCGATGGGCACCCCGCCGTCGCCTCGGTCGCTCTGCGCTTTGCCGACAAGTCGGGCAGCCGCGTCGGCGGGCCCTTGACGACGTCGTCAGCGGCGCCGGGTGCGCCGGTGTGCGCCGAGGGCGAGACGCCAAAGGCGCCCGCGGAGCTGAAGCCGGGCGAGGTCGCCTGCAGTCCTGCGGGCAAGACGCTCGCGGCCCGGGCCTGCGCGCCCGGTGAAAAGCCAAAGGCCCCCGAGGATCTCAAATTCGGCGAGCTGGCTTGCAAGGTCGAAGAGAGCGAGCGCGGCGTGCCCTTCCTCAAGGGCGAGCTCTCGCACCTCGGCGATGTGCAGCTCGTCAACACGCGCACCAGCTTCGGCGTCGGCCTCGGCTTGAACGTCATCGACAGCGTCTACTTCGCCGTCGTCCGCCCCGACTTCAACCTGCGCTTTGGCAACGTCGGCCTCGGCATCGGTGCGCCGCTGCGCTTCCAGGTAGCCGACCTGCGGCAGGTCGACGTCCTCGGCGGCGACCCCGTCGGCGACGTCTTTGGCGACCTCGGCCGCTTCCGGCTCGAGGACTGGGACCAGGTCGAGGACTCGGTTCGCGTGCTGCGCTACTTCACCTACGGCCGCAAAGAAGACCACGTCTACGTCGACCTCAACCGCGTGCACGCCACGACCATCGGCCACGGCCAGCTCGTGCGCCGCTACGCACCCAACCTCGACATCGACGAAGACAACCTCTTTGCCCAGGTCGACGGCTACGGCGACTACGGCGGCGTCGAGCTGATGGCCGGGCCGTTCCCGCTGCCGCGGCTCGTCGGCGGCCTGGTGTTCATCAAGCCCATGGCCATCGTCGAGGCCTTTGCCGCCATCACCGACGAAGGCAGCTACGCCGACGTGTTGGCCGACTCCTGGTCCATCGGCGCCTCGTACGTCACCGACCTGAACTCGCCGACGGGCCTCGAAGGGCGCCTCAACCCCGCCGACCAGCGCTTCCAGCTGGCGGTCGATCGCCAGAACCAGCTGGTGTGGCGCAACAAGTTGAACCCCATCGGCGACGTGGTGCAGGGCATCGGCCTCGACACCGAGGTCAAGGTATTGAAGCTGTCAAACGTCGACGTAAAAGTGTATGGTGATTACTCGCACCTCTTCTTCCCATCAGATTCGTCGACGGCCCAGGCCTTTGACGCCTTTGATGGCGGCGGCGCCACCGTCGGTGGCCTGCTGCGCGTGAGCTTCGGCGAAACGCCGGTGCGCGCGATCGAGGACGAAGACGACGAGGTCAAGGCCGGCCGCAGCCCGCGCGAGAAAAAGGCCGCGCACGCCTTTCGCGTGCGCCTCGAGGGGCGAACCTTTGCGCCGACCTATTTGCCGTCATATTTCAATACAATGTATGAGGTCGATCGATTCCAGTTTGGTCACGCTGACAACCGCGCCGACCTGAGGACAAAAATTGGCTACCTGGCCGCCCAGGAAAACGAGCCGTGGCGCGTCGGCTACTACACCGAAGTCTCCTACGCCTGGGTCGACTACCTCGCCGTCACCGCCGTC
>JBKJNL010001039.1:0-5635 GCA_046593615.1 Myxococcota bacterium
CCGGCCAGCAGGAGCAGCCGGTGTCGTCGCAGGGCTTCTTCCGCTTCGACCCGCGCCCCGGCGCCTACCGCGTCGGCGTCGTCGGCGACGATCCGTTGCTGACGTTTCCGTCGTCCAAGGTGCCGGTGTCGCGCGACCAGGACCGCCACCCGCTCGGCCGGCAGGCAGGCGCTGGCGACGTCAGCGAGCTCGCGGTGCCGCCGCCCCTCGGCGTCGGCGTCGGCGGGGGCGTCGACCTGCCGCCGTGGGTCGCCCGCTTCGTCGTCACCGGCGACGGCCGCGGACCGGTGCGCAACCACGTGCCCCTCGATCCGCTGCGCCAGCAGGTCGAGGTCACAAAGACCGCCAGCCGCAAGCGCGCGTCGATCGGCGAGATCGTGACCTACGAAGTGCGCGTCGAGAACAAGGCCTTGCAGCGCTTCGGCGTCGACGACGGCGGCGGCGTCGAGATCGTCGACACCCTGCCGGCCGGGTTCCGCCTCGTCGACGGCAGCTACCAGCTGGCGCGCATCACCACCGACGGCAGAGGGCAGCCGAAGCGCGCCCTCGTCGACGACGTCAAGGCCCGCGGCGGCCGCACCGTGCGCTTCGGCCCCTTCAGCCTCGAGCCGAGCGCCACCTACCAGCTCCGCTACAACGTCGTCGTCGGCCCGGGCACGCCGCCGGGCGAGCACGAGAACACCGCCGCCCTGCGGCTGGCCGAAGGCAGCGTGCCGATCTCCGACGTCGCCGCCGCGGTGGTGCAGGTGGTGGCCGACAGCACCTTTGACCTCGGGTCGGTGCGGGCCAAGGTCTTCTGCGACGCCGACGCCGACGGCTGGCAGGACGACGGCGAGGCCGGCGCCTGGGGCGCGCGCGTCTACCTCGACAACGGCACCTACGGCGAAGCCGACGTCACCGGCAAGCTGCACTTCAGCGGCGTCGCGCCGGGCATGCACGTCGCCAAGATCGACACCCGCACGGTGCCGGGCGCGTCGTTCGTCGACGACAAAGGCACGCGCCAGAGCTTCTATCTCTCCGCCGGCCTGCCGGCGCAGGTCGCCTTTGGCATCCGCTGCGGCGTCGACGTCGCCAGCGCGCCGACCGACATCGAGGTGAACGAGAGCGCCTACCGCCCCGATGCGGCCCCGCTGCAGAAGGTCACCGTCGAAGGCAGCACGAACCCCTGGCGCGTCGTCGTCGGCGGCAAGCCGCTCTCGCTGCCGCAGGTGGACCTCGACCTCGCCGCCCGCGGGCAGGAGCCGGTGGCACCCGGCCCGAACCTCGAGAGCGACAGCGCGGCGCTCGAGCTGCGGCCGCGTGTGCAGAGCCCGGCGCCGGTGGCGGCCTGGCAGATCGTCATCGAAGACGCGCCGGTTGGGACCACGACGACAGCGACGTCGCCACCGACACCGCCACCGACACCTGTCTACGTGTTTGCCGGGCAGGGCCTGCCGCCCGACCGGATCGTCTGGGCCGGCCGCGACGATCGCGGCGGACCCGTGCTGGTCGACGGCCACCGGTACCGCGCTGTGCTCACTGTCGGCCTCCACGGTGGTGATCGCGTCAGCACCGCGCCCCGCTTTTTTGGCGTCGCCATCGGCGCCATCGGCGTCGCCAACGAAAGCCGCGTGCTCGCCGTCATCGACGAGAGCGACGGCCCGTTGTTCGCAAGAGGCAAGCCGACCCAGCGGCTGCAATCGTTCCTCGCGGCAAAGGCCGGCGCGGCCCGCTCCGACGGACCGGTGATCGAGGTCCGCGCCCATCTCGACGCCCGCCCCGACGTTGCCGCCGCGTCGCTCACCGCCCGGAGCGCGGCCGTCGCCGTCGAAGCCCTGGTCGCCGCCGGCGCCGATGCGGGCCGCCTCAAGGCCGTCGGCCGCGGCGACGAAGAACCGCTGTTTCCCAACGGACGCGACAAGGACCGCAAGAAGAACCGTCGCATCGAGCTGGTGACGACGTCGGCGAAACGCGTGGTGCCGCCGCTGGTGTTGCCGACGGCGAGCGCGCCGTTGCCGTCGTCCACCGTGACGATCGGCGACGCGCCGGTGGCCGTCGCCGCCGACGGGAGCTTTCGCACCGAGGTCGCCGTGCCCGCGCTGCCCGACGCCGCCGCCACCATCATCGTCGACGTCGTCGGCGTCGACGGCGCGCGCCTGCGGCTGGCCCGTTCGGCCCGCGATCCGCAGCCGGTCACCGATCGCGAGCAGAGCGCACTGGCGCCGGTGCCGGTGCAGATCACGCCCGCCACCCGCTCCCTCGTCGTCGACGGCGACGCCGTGGCCGGCCTGGCCCTGCTCGACGTGCGCGTCATGCCCGCGCTGCAAGACGGCGTCGTCGTCGTGCAGATCCCCGCGGGCCTCGCGGTGCGCCGCACCACGGTGCGCGTCTTTGCCGAGCGCGAGGGGGCCCCGCCCTGGACCGACGACGACGCGCTCATCGGGACGAAGCTCAAGGACCTCGTCGTCGAAGGCCGCGGCCCCGGCGGTGACGGCCGGCTGGCGTTTGGCGACCTGCCGGCGATCGGGACGCGCCTGCGCCTGCGGGCCATCGTCGAGGACGAGCAGGGCAACATCGGCCTGTCCCCCGACGTCAGCATCGTCGTCGCCGCTGCACCGACCACACCCGCTCAGGCACAGGCCACGGTCGAGCCGCCGCCAGCGTCGTTCACGCTGGCCGATCCCGGCGCAGGCGCGAAGCCGTCGGCGCTCGCCCGTCAAAAAATGATCGACCTCGCACAGCGCCTGCCGCCCGGCGCCCGCGTGCGCATCGACGTCCACACCGACGACGTGGGCGCGCGCCTGGAGCGCCTCACGCGCACCCAGCAGCTGGCCGAAGCTCTGCAGGCCGTGCTCATCGCCCGTGGCGTCGACCCCGCGAACATCCACGCCCACGGCCACGGCAGCGACAGCCCGCGGGTGCCCAACACCGGCAGCAGAAACCGCAAGAAGAACCGCCGCGCCGAGATCGCCGTCGAGCCTGGCTCCGTTCCCGGCGCCTCGGCGACGACACCGGCGCCGGGCCCCACGACGGCGCCGCCAACGCCGACGCTGCTTGTGAAGGTCAACGGTCAGGAGCTCCCCCCAGCAAGCTCCTCGGGCGGCTCATCGCCCGGATCATCGGGCAGCGGCGGCATTGGCGATGGCGGCTTCGGCGCCGTCGTTGCGCCGCTCGACAACGGCGAGCTGGCCATCGAAGTGCGCGACACCGACAACGCCCGGGCCCACATCACCGTGCGCGGCGATGCCGGCGTGATGTTCCAGGGCAGCCCCGAGGCCTTTCGTGCCGCGCACGCTGCTTCGCCGATCCCCGCCGCACCCGCCGCGCCCGGGACCGACGTCGCCGTCGCCGTCGTCGTCGACCCCGCCACCGTCGTGCCCCACAAGGACGGACCGGCGCCGACCTGGTGGCCGACCCGGGCCCGCGTGCCGGCGTCGGCGTTGTCGGTGTCGTTCCCGGCGGGCGCGCTGGCCACCGATCAGATCGCGGTGCGCGGAACGGCGTCGCCCGAGAGCCGCGTGACCATCAACGGCGTCGAGACCCGCGTCGATCCGCTGACCGGCAGCTTCGGCGCATTGCTCAAGCTCCCCGAAGGCGCCTCGGCCGTCGAGGTCGTGGCCACCGACGCGCTCGGCAACAAGGCCCGCGTCAAGCGCGACGTCGTCGTCAACACCGACGGCTGGTTCGCGCTGCTGCTGGCCGACACCGCGGCGGGCGCCGACGGCGCGCAGCTCGACGAGCGCAACAGCGCGACGTCGCTGACCGTGGGCCCGGCGTTCGTCTACGGCCGCGGCGTCGCCTACGTGAAGGGTCGCTTCCACGGTCCGGCGCTGTTCTCCGACTACGACCTGACGCTGCACCTCGACACGCGCCGCTGGGACGACGACGTCTTTTTTCGCGACGTGCTGGATCCCGACCGGTTCTTTCCGGCCTGGGGCGACTCGAGCTTCGAGGTGCAAGACGCCAAGAGCGGCATCCCGCTCTACCTCGAGCTCAAGGCCGACACCTCGAGCTTCAGCGTGGGCAGCGTGCGCACCGACCTGCAGAACGGCGACCTGTTCCGCTACCAGCGCGCCCGCACGGGGACACAGTTGCGTTTCGACCGCGGCTGGCTTGACCCAATCGACGTCAGCCAGCGCAAGCCGCTGCCCGGCGGGGGCGTGGCGAAGCCTGATCCGGCCACTGATCCCTGGCGCACCCAGGGCACGGCGTTCCTCACCGGCGGCGGCGGCGAGCGGCACGCGCGCGTCGAGCTGATGGGCACCGGCGGCAGCGTCTACTTCTTGCGCCACGAGCGCTTGATCGAAGGCAGCGAGCGCGTCGCCGTCATCGTCAGAGACGGCGTGACCGGCAGCGAGATCGGTCGCACGGCCCTGGCCCGGAACATCGACTACACGATCCGCTACGACGAAGGCCGCATCCTGACCAAGGCACCGATCAGCGCCTTTGCCGACGCGGCCTTCATCACCAACCACAACCTCGGCCAGGTCGCCTCGGGCCACCGCGTCTTTGTCGAGGTCGAATACGAGCACCAGGACGACCAGCCCTTCCAGGGCCTGGCTTCGGGGCTCGACGTCAAACAGACCTTGTTCGGTCACGTCGAAATCGGCGGCGCCTACGTCGTCGAAGGGCGCGAAGGAGGCGAGCTGAGCTACCAGCTGGGCGGCGTGCACGCGAAGCTGTTCGTCGACCCCGGCACCTTCATCCAGGCCCAGCTGCTCGGCAGCCAGAGCGTCGACGCCGGCAACTTCGTCAGCCTCGACGGCGGCCTGACCTACAGCGCGCTCGGCCAGACCCTCGATCAGAAATCGACGCGCGTCGGCGGCGAGATCTTTCCCAAAGAGCGCGCCGGCCTCGGCTTCAAGCTCGATGGCCAGGCCCAGTTCGGCCAGTACCTCGGCCGCGCAAAAGACGACGGCGTGGCCCGCGCCTACTTCCAGGCCTTGCAACCGGGCTTCTTTGGCGGCGGCAGCAACATCCTGTCGCAGGGGCAGACGAAGTGGGGCGTCGACAGCGGCTACCGCATCACCGCCGTCGACGAGGTGCGCCTGCGCTACGACGGCGTCGTCTCGGAGGTAGCCGAGCAGCAGCCGGTGACCCGGGCCCGGGTGCTGCACAGAGAGATCGCCACCGGTCGCTACGGCCGGCGTCTGTTGCCGGGGCTCGTCGTCGCGGGCGAGCTTGGTTACGGCTTCACCGGTGACAGCGGCGGCTTCGCGGCCGAGCAGAACCCCGCCGACGCCGCGCCGCGCGACTTCCACACCGTCATCACCGCCGCCGGTGTCGAGTGGCAGGTCACCGAGGCCCTGCAGCTCGGCCTCAAGCAAGAGGTCGTCGTCGTCGGCGACCCGAACCAGCTGCGCGCGTGGAACGACCACTTCATCACCCACGCCCTCGCGCGCTACGCGCTGACCGACGAGCTCTCGGTCGACGGCGGCGTCAGCCTGCGCTGGTCGGGTGAGAACCAGGTGCACGCCGGGGTCGGTTACCAGCTGAACGAGGGCTCGCGCGTCTACGCCAGCGAGCGCTTCGGTGTGCTGCCGGCGCCGGGCACCGGGACGATGGCCTGGTCGACGACGACGGTGCTCGGTGCCGAGAGCGAGGTGGCCAAAGGCTCAAAGGCCTACGGCGAATACCAGCTGCAGTCGGCGTTCGG
>JBKJNL010000694.1:0-3630 GCA_046593615.1 Myxococcota bacterium
GTCGGCGCGGTTGACGACGACCGCGGGTGCCGCTGGTGCTGCCGTGTCCTTGACGACCGAAGCCACGAGCACGTCAGAAGCGACGCCGGCGGTCTCGAACTGCACGAACACTTCGACCTTGCCGTCGGCGAGCCCGCCGATTTCGACGACATCGGCGCCGGCGTTGCCGATGGGCTGGAAAGGCAGCTCGCTCTCGGGCGTCGCCGCCGAGAACGGCTCGCCGGCCCGCGCCCGCAACGCTGTGGCGGCGACGCCGCGCAAGCGCACCCGGACCTGCGGCGTGTTGGCGAAGCCCGACAGGGTGCACACGCCCGCGCTGCCCGGGCACACGTCAAAGGCGCCGCTCAACTCCGAGAGCCGCAGGGCCGCTGCGGTGGTGACCACGCCCGCGGGCAGCACCGTCGTCGTCGTCGCCGACTGGTGTCGATCGACCGAAGCAACGATCGAGTACAGCTCGCCGCTCAGCGTCGCGGGCAGGCCGACGAAGCGCACGGCGCCGTCTTCGGCGGTGAGGCCGGCGGTCGCGAAGCTGCGGCCGCCTTCGAGCCGGACGTTGACGCTGATGCCGGCGTGAGCGGTGTCGTCGCCGGCGGCTTCGTCGAGGCGGGCGTCGACGAGCAGCGTGCCTTTTGCGAGGGCGAGGGCGAGGACGTCGGCGTCGAGCGGTGTCGCCGTCGGCAGCTGGGCGACGACGGCACCGAGGGAGCGGCGCGCGGTCACCCAGCCATCGCGGCGGGCCTCGACAAAGACCGCGGCGCTCTCGGGCAGGGCGCTGATGGTGAACGTGCCATCCCCGGCCGTCGTGGCCGCGCCGAGCGTGGCGCCCGCGCCGTCGACGACGATGACGGCGACGCCCGCGTGGTCGGGCACCAGGTCGGGTGTACCTTCGACCGTGATGGCGCCGCGCACGCGGCCGAGCAGCGAGAGCCGCAGCCCCGCGACCTCGACGACACCGACGTTGCCGACGCGGTCGACGAGGTGGGCGCGGAGCGTCACGCGTTCGTCGTGGGCGGGCGTGGGCAGGTCGACGTCGACAAAGGCCGAGAACGGCAGGAGGTCGCCGCCGAAGAGGGCTTCGACGTCTCCGTCGGCGCGCACCAGCTCGAACCGGGCGGCAACGGTGTCGTCGCTGCCGTCGAATTCGCCGACAAACGCGAGGCGCGCGCGGCGAACGTTGAGGACGCCGTTTTCGGCGTTGTCGACGACGAACGGCGCGTTCGGGGCCACGCGATCAAGCAACACCCGCACCGCGAGCGGGGCCGACTCGTTCTGCGCGCGGTCGCGCAGGCGCGCCGTGATGACGTGCTCACCGTCGATGGCGAGGTTCAGCGCCGTGGGAAGGATGGTGCGGCCGGCGCCCGCGCTGACGTTGACGAACGCGTCGGCGCCCACGCCGTCGACGTCGATCGACAGCTCGTCGACGGCGGAAAAGGTGTCCTGGCCGTCGACCCGCAGAGACAGGGCGCCGTTGCTCGCGAGCAAGAGGCCGCCCTCTTCGCGCAGCCCCTCGACCTCGATGCCGAGCACTTCGGGCGCGCTGGTGTCGTGGATGATGGTCGTGGTGAACGTCTCTGACGTGAAGACGAACGCGCCGTCGTCGTCGCTGGAGCGGGCTTCAAACTGCGCGAACAGCGGCAGCGGGCCTTCGGTGGCGGGCAGGCCAAGCGTCGCAGTCGCTGCGTGCTCGACGAAGGGCAGGGGGTTGCCACCGGCATCGAGGAAGCTCGAGCTCGTCGACAGGCGCATGCCCGTGACGCCGCCAAAGGCGAGCACGGCGAGGGGCACGGCGTCGGCAGAGACGTAGGTGCCGCCGTCGTCGGGGCGCACGCCGGCGCCGGCGATCGGCAAGAGCACCGCGGTGACCGGGAACAGTCGCAGCGCGTCGTCGCCGTCAAAGACTTGCGCGAGCTGGGCGCCCCTGGTCTCGCCGACCTGCACGCCGAGGCGGTGGTCGGGCGTGAAGCCGTCGCTCTCGGCGACGACGGCGTAGGTGCCGGTGGCGAGACCGGTGAACGAAAACGAGCCGTCGCTGACCTGGGCATCGACGAGGCGCACGCCGTCGGTCGAGCGTTGGAACAACGACACCAGCCGCTGGCCGCCGGCGGCGTCTTCGACGTCGACGACGCCGACGATGGAGCCGGGCCCGACCCCCTCTCCTTCGGGGACGAACGTGAACGTGATGTCGCCGACGTCGACGGAGGCCCCGGGCGCGAGGTCCTGCGGAAAGATGACCGGCACCTGGTAGACGCTGCCAACGCCTTTGACGACGACGGTGTAGCCGCCGGGCACGAGGTCTTCGAAGACGAAAGCGCCGCGGCCCTCGCTGACCACGTCGGCGGTCTCGGGGTCCACGGCAACGTCGATGAGCTCGCGCTCAACGTCGACGCCTTCGTCGGCGAGGGGTCGTCCGTCCTGGTCGAGCAGGCCCACGCGGATCGCCCGCAGCTCGGTCGTCATCCCCTCACGGTTCGACGTCGGGTTCACCAGGACCACGGCGCCGCGCAACGAAGCCCGCTGCTGCTGCTCGGCGGGCGTGTTCGGGTCGAACGGGTTCGTCGGGGTCACAACCTCGCAGGCGGCGAACGAAGCACAGGCGATCGCGACGAGCGACAGGCGAGAGATGAGCATGATGACCCCATAAGACTCCCAGCGCTTTGCAAAGCGCTGGGAGAGGGAGCCTACGCCGCATCCGGCTTCTGCAATCCGTGCAGGCCTCACATGTCTCGGCACCGGATCCGGCGGGTGCCGCGACCCGGGCCCAAGCGGCCCTCGAGCGGGTTGCCCGGGTCGCCAACGATGGCTCGCGACCCTTGCTCGCTAAAGGATGTAGCGCGACAGGTCTTCGCGGCTGAGGAGCGGCGCGAGGCGCAGCTCCACCAGAGCGCGGTCGACGACGAGCGAGCCGCCGCCGCCTTGGCCCTTGGGGTCGGAGGCGTTGAAGGATTCGTTCTCGAGCAGCTTCTCGAGCACCGTCGCCAGGCGTCGCGCGCCGATGTTCTCTTGCCGTTCGTTGGCGGCGACGGCGACCTCGGCGATGGCGTCGAGGCCGTCGTCGGTGAAGGTGACGTCGAGGCCTTCGGTGGCCAACAGCGCTTGTGTCTGTCGGATGAGCGAGGCCTCGGTTTCCTTCAAGATCTTCACGAAGTCGTCGCGCGACAAAGGCTTGAGCTCGACGCGGATCGGCAGGCGTCCCTGGAGCTCGGGGATGAGGTCCGACGGCTTGCTCATGTGAAAGGCGCCGGCGCAGATGAACAGCACGTGGTCGGTCTTCACCGAGCCGTGCTTCGTCGACACCGTCGAGCCCTCGATGATCGGCAGGATGTCGCGCTGCACGCCTTCGCGTGACACGTCGGCGCCCTGGCGCCCGCCGCCGCTGGCGATCTTGTCGATCTCGTCGATGAAGATGATGCCCGTCTGCTCGGCGCGCTCGATGGCCTCTTTGACAATGGCCTCGGTGTCGACGAGGCGGCTCGCCTCTTCTTTCTCAAGCACCGGCCGCGCTTCTTTGATGCTCAGCTTCTTGCGCTTCTTCTTGCCGCCAAAGGCCTGGGCCAGGGCGTCCTGCAGGCCACCGAGCTGGTCGCCCATCTGCTGCTCCATGCCCGGCGCCTGAAACATCTGCATCACCGG
>JBKJNL010000784.1:0-12004 GCA_046593615.1 Myxococcota bacterium
CACGCGGCCGGCGTGCGCATCGCGCCCGGCGGCATCGAGCGCTTCCGCGACGCAATGCTGGCCCACGCCGAGAGCATGCTGGCGACGTCTGACCTGCGGCGGGTCGCCTATCACGACGGCGACATCCAGGGCGGCGAGCTCTCGTTCGGCTTCGTCAAAGCCCTCGAGACCGCGGCGCCCTTTGGCAGAAAAAACCCCGAGCCCTCCTTCGTCATCCGCGCCGTGCGCCTGCGCGGCATCAAGACGCTCGGCAACGGCCACCTCAAGGCGACCATCGATCCCACGTCGTTGTCGACGTCGTCGGGCCGTGCGCCGGCGGGTCTCGTCGAGGTCATCTCGTTCGGCACCGCCGACCGCATCCGCGAGTGGGACGGCCTGGTCGACCTGCTCGGCACCCCCGACCTCAACGAGTGGCAGGGCCGCGTGACGCTGCAGCTGAAGCTCAAAGACTTCCGCCCTTCTTCGGCGCCGACGACGGGGGAGCCATGACGCCCGCTGCCCTGGTGCTGACGCTGCTGTTCGTCGCCGACGATCCCCAGGTGCCCAGCGTCGTCGTCGACGTCGTCGAAGACGCCACCGGCCGCCGCGTCGACGTCGTCGTTGTCGGGGCCGGCAGCGGTTTCTCGTCGAGCCTGCGCGATGGACCCGCCGAAGGCAGTCGCCAGCTGCGCAGCTGGCCCCTGATGCCGCGCGGCGCTTCGTTGACGCCGGCGGCCGACGGCCTCGTGCTGACCATCGACGACGCGGGCGCCTGGCAGCCAGCAGCGACGACGCCAACGACCACGCCGACCACGACGGGGACGCCGAAAAAGGCGCCAAAGCCGCCGACGAACCCGGCGCCGGCGTTGCCGGTGGCCAACGACCGCAGCCTGCGGCTGTTCCTGCCAAGCGTCGTCGACGAACGACCGGCGACTGCCAGCCTGCACGGCACGCGCACCAGGGCCACGGGGTCGGTGCTGATCCTGCAGCGGCCTGCCGCCTCCGTTGCCTTGACAGTGTCAGGAGTCGAGGCCGACGGCGGCGACGCCCTGGTCACCGGTGCGCGACCGGTCTGCGGCGGCGCCCCGATGACAGGTGCAAACGACGCCGCGGCCACCACGGTCGTCCAGGCGCTGACCCGTTCGGTGACGACGTCGATCCGCTGTGGCGGCACGCTGGTGGTGGCCACGCTCGCGGGCAAGCGCTTCGGCGACAGGCCCGACAAGGACAAGGAGGCCCGCGGGCTGCTGGTCCAGCACCGTCAACCTGACACTGTCAAGTAGCCGAGCGCCGGGGCGGCTGCCGACGGGTCAGGGTGGCTCACGACGACGCCAAAGAGTCCGGCGGGGCGATAATCCCCCCATGCCCGTCAGCAACGATCCCGCCGCCCTTCGCCAGTCGCTGCTCGCTGCTTTGCAGAGCAAGAACTTTGACTTCAGCCGGCTGCAGAGCGCGCCCGGCCTGACCGGTGGCGAGGTCGACCGCATCGTCGGCGAGCTCAAGCAGGATGGCGTCACCGACCTCGAGGTGACCACCGTCGTCGACACGCTCGTCGAGGCGCTGCGGTCCGGCTACGACACGACGTCGTCGCGCGACCAGAAGAGCATCGGCCGCCTGCTCGACACCCTCGACCGGCTGAAGCCGGGCGTCATTGCCGACAAAGGCAGCTTCACGAACAACGGCGCTGTCTCGTGGATGAGCCTGCTGCAGGCCCGCGCCAGCCAGCCGACGCCCGTGACGCCGACGCCCGTGACGCCGACGCCGCCGGTGACGACGACGCCGGTGACGCCGACGCCCGTGACGCCGACGCCCGTGACGCCAACGCCATCACCAACCGGCACCCTCTCGCCGCTGCCAGCGGCCGGCTTCAGCGGCGCGTCCCTGACAGTGTCAAGCCAGGGCGATGTCGTCGTCGCGGGGCGGACCCAAAGCCTGCAGCTGCGCGGCAATCCCGATGCGTCGGCGTTGCTCTCGCTCTTGAAGCCGGGCCAGCTCAAGGGCCTCGACGCCGCGGCAAAGGCGGCCCTGGCCGGCGCTCTGCTGACCGAGCTGTCGTCGTCGTCGTCGGGGCTGCCGATCGATCCGGCGGCGCCGCCCAAGCTGCAGGCCGCCATTGCCTCGTTCGCCGCGCTGGGCGTGCTGGCCGAGCTCGCGCCGTCGCTGTCGACCGCCCAGGCCGAGCTGCTCTTGACACTGTCAGGCAAGACGCCGTCGTTGATGCAAGAGGCCCTGCTGCGCCGCGCGCTCGAGGCCTCGACGCAGACCCCGGCCATCGCCGCCGCCGTCGCCGGCTTCGCGGCCAACGACGCCGCCGCCAGCGTCGTCGGTGAGCCGGCGAAGCTTTTGCAGGCCTACGACTCGTTTCGCGCCGAGCAGGGCAAGGCCGAGTGGAACGACATCAAGGGACCGGTCACGGCGACGGCGCTGACGTGCCTGGCGTTCGCCAAAGGCCAGGCGGCCGTCGACAACATCCAGAAGGGTCTGGCGGTGTGGGCCAAGCTCGACGGCGCGTCGGGCTTCTCGGCCGACGAAGCCGCGGCCTGCACGCGCTCGCTGCAGCCGTACATCGACAACGCCACGGCGACGAACCTGGTGTTCGGCGCCTTTGTCAGCGACGCGCCCAAGCAGGTCGCCAAGGCCCAGAACGCTGCCGTCGTCGCCCGCATCGAACCGGCGCTGTCGTCGTCGCGCCCGACGTTGGCGGGCATCCCGCTCAGCGCCGAGCAGGCCACCTTCGTAAAGACGCTGTTGCCCGGCATCAAGGACGACGCCGCCGTGACCGCCCTCGGCCGCGCGTTGTCGCAATCCCACGCCACGTTCCAGACAACGACGTCGACGTGGGGCACGCCCGCGGCGCCGCGGGAGCCGTTGGCCGCTG
Organism: Myxococcota bacterium; assembly: GCA_046593615.1. Taxonomy (GTDB): domain Bacteria; phylum Myxococcota; class UBA727; order UBA727; family VGSZ01; genus VGSZ01. Next base: position 2,858 of record JBKJNL010000784.1, read on the forward strand.
CGGCCTTTGCCATCTTTCAGCGCGCGGCCCAGGTCGCCCTCGAAGCCAGCGGCGGCAACGTCGACGGCATGATCGACGCGCGCAGCTTCGAGAGCGCGATCGCGAGCGAGGCAAAGGCGATCGGCGACTCGGTCAAGCCGATGCTGACCGACCTCTCGCAGGGCCTGCTGCGCGATCGCTCGACCACGCCGGCCCAGAACATCGCGGTCTCGCCCCAGCTCGCCAAAGACCTGACGGCGCTTTTGACGTCGACGACGCGCTCGATCATGAGTGCGCCCAACATCCTGGCCGCGGCCCTCGTCGTCGCCACCAAGAACGGCGGCGCGCTCGACGGAGCGGGTGCCGCACAGCTCATGAAGATCATCAGCGACTACCGCGGCGAGTTCCCGACGCAGGGGCCGGGCGGCGCGCAGCTGCTGGACTTCAACAAGCTGGCCCGCATCGCCAGCTTCGCCGTCGACGGCAAAGCGATCCCGCTGGGCACCATCAACGGTCAGACCGTCCGCCTCGCCGAGCTCTACACAAAGGTCGGCGAAGCGGTGTCGGCGTCGATCGACAAAGCCGACCTGCGTCACGCCTGGATGGCCGACCGCTGGGGCCACAGGGCCAAGATCTCCGTCGAGCTCGTCGACGTCATCGCCCAGAAGACCAGCGAAGGCCGCGGCCCCATCGCCGTCTTGCAGCAGCAGTTTCCCAACGCGAAGATCGACATCATCGCCAGCGGCCGCGACGGCGAGCACCAGCGCTTCCTCTACCAGGTGGCGACGCCGGGGCAGGCGCCGAAGCTGTTCAACGAGGCCAGCGACGGCGCCGTCAAACCCTACGACGAGCGGCTGCAGGGCAAAGACCCGGTGCTGTTCACGGCCACCGTCAAGACCGACGGCTCATTCGACGTCGCGGTGCCGACGACGACACGCAAGATCGCCAAGTACCCGCTGCAGACCCCGTGGGGCCCCGGCACCAAGATCGACGTCGGCTACTTCGATGCGCGCACGACGCTGCAGAACACCGAGGGCAAGCCCTTCACGAGCCCCCACAAGGTCGCCGAAGGCCGCATCACCGCCTACGGCACCGACGGCCGGTACCAGGTCGAGTACCGAGAGTCCGACGGCAAGGTCATCCAAAAAGAGATGACGATGGACGAGATCAAAAAGTACAACGCGCCGCACTACTTTTCGCTGCGCGGCGACCGCTTCTCCGATGTCACCATCAACATCCAGACCGACGCCGACCTCAAAACCTTTCTCGACGGCGCCGACCCGATCATCCAGCGCTTCCTGCCGACCGACGGCAGCCTGTTGAAGCTGTCTGCACCGGAAATCGCCAAGCGCCAGCGCGAATGCGTTGCTGCATTGATGGCCTACACGCACGACCGGGTGAAGTACCCGGCCGAGGGCGCCAGCGCCGACGTCGACTCGCAGACCTACCACAAGCTCGAGGCCAGCGGCCGCTTCTCGCTGGGCGAGCTGGTGAAGATCAAAAAAGGTGTCTGCCGCCATCAATGTATTCTTGAACACCTGCTTCTACAGAAAGCGGGCATCGACTCGCGCCTGGCCTCGGGCTCGGCCAACACCGGCAGCGGCGACTTCCGCGGCCTGCACATCTGGACCGAGCTGACGTTGGCGGACGACGCGCGCTACCTCTCCGACCAGACGTGGAATGACGTGGCCATCCCCCTCTGGGAGGGTGCCTACAGCGTCCGCAAAGAGCGCGTCGAGATGTACGATCGAACTTCGCGCTACGACGCCAACGTCGTCAACTGAAACGCGCTTTCTCGCACCGATGAACCCTCGGCAACGCGGGGTGCCGAGGGTGACTTCGTCGACGGCCGCTACAGCGCTTCGCCGCCGGTGGTGACGACGGCTTCGTTGCGGGCCGCGCCGATGGTCTGCAGCGCCTTTGCGTGATCGCCCTGCCGCACGAGGATCAAGTGCTGCCCCTCGGTGGGGAAGCTCGACGATGCCGTGTCGCGGGCGATGGCTTCGACGCCGTCCTCGCGCAGCATGATGACCAGGCGCTCGGCCTCGAGCTGCGAGGCAGCGGCGTAGATTTCGACGAGGTCTTCACGGTCGAGCGCGGTCATGGTTGCTCCAGGGCAGGGGTGGGAACGCGGCAGTGCTCGTTCGATGTGGCATCTAGACAGTGTCAAGTCCGGACCGGGGCAGGGCCGCGGGCAGACAGACACAGGCTCGTCTTCTGCTAGCGTCGTCGTCGTCGTGCAGGCCCCCCAGGAGATCCAACCCGTCCCGTTTGGGGGATATGCGCTCCTCGAGCGCCTCGCGATGGGCGGCATGGCTGAGGTCTTTCTGGCCCGGCCCGAAGGCCAGGACCGCCTGGTCGCCGTCAAGCGCATCCTGCCGAACATCGCCGCCGACGATGAATTCATCGCGATGTTCATCGACGAGGCCAAGATCGCCGGCCAGCTGACGCACGCCAATGTCGCGCAAATCATCGACATTGGAAAGATCAACGGCAGCTACTTCATTGCGATGGAATATGTGTCAGGCCACGACCTGCGCGCCCTGTGGGACAAGACGCGCGAGACGGCCAAAGACAACGGCGAGACCGTGCGCGGGCTGCCGATCGGCATGGCCTGCCACATCGTCAAGAAGCTGGCCGAGGGTCTCGACTTCGCCCACCGCCGCCGCGACAACAAGGGTCGTCCGCTGGGCATCATCCACCGCGATGTCAGCCCGCAAAACATTCTGATTTCCTACGAAGGCGATCTCAAAATCATCGACTTTGGCATCGCGAAAGCGGCCAATCGAATTGTCAAGACCCAGACCGGCATCCTCAAGGGCAAGTTCGCGTACATGGCGCCCGAGCAGGCCCGCGGCGAGCCCATCGACCACCGCTCCGACATCTTTGCCATCGGCGTCGTCCTCTACGAGCTCTTGACCGGCGAGCGGGCGTTCAAGGGCGACACCGACTTCGCGCTCCTGGAAAAGGTGCGGCGCGTCGACGTCATCCCGCCCAAGCAGCTGCGGCCCGACCTGCCTCGCGAGCTCGAGCGGATCGTCATGAAGGCCCTCGGGAAAGAGGCATCCGACCGCTACGCGTGGGCCTCGGTGCTGGCGTCTGACCTCGACCGGTTCTTGTCGGACCAGGGAACGTCGACGTCACGCGACGAGCTCGGTGCGTTCTTGCGACGCACCTTTCGCGAAGAGCACGCCGAAGAGCAGCGGCGCCTGAGCCTCTACATGCGCCCGGGCGGCGGCTCGTCGTCGCGCGAGCGCCCGCGCGGCGTCGACGGCAACGGCGCCACCGTCGTCAGGGGCGGACCGCAGGCGAAGAACGGCGTGCGCCCTGGCAACGGCGATCGGGAGAGCGGGCGTGAGATCGGGCTCGAAGACACCGCCGTCGGCGCCAGCTTCGACGACGACCCCGCCGCCACCGCGGTCGCTGAGCGCAGTGCGCGTGCGAAGCGCCCCGACGACGACAGCAAGCCCGATACGCGCAACGTCAAGCGCAAGAGCGTCGACGGCAGCTCGGACCCCAGCCGCAAAAGCGCGCGTCCGGCGTCGGTCGCGCAGGAGCTCGAGCAGCGCTCGACCGCCGAGCTGCAGGCCTTGCGCGACCAGGCGGTGCGGGTCGCCCGCACCGCGCCACCGGCGTCGCAGGCGCTGCCGCCGACGACGTCAAAGGCGCCGTCGACCGCCGTCGGCCCGACGATCCAGAGCATGAGCGAAGACCCCGGCGTGGTGTCGTCGCCGTCGCGCCGCGGCGCGCGCCGACCGGCGCCGCCGCCGCCGCCCGACCTCTCGAGCATGAGCCTCGGCCTGCCGCCTCCCGACTTGTCGGCGGGGCTCTCGCAGGCGGCACTGCTCCGAGCAGGGCGTGACGACGTTCAGCCGCCGCACTACGAGCCGACCACCCCGCCGATGGCTTCACACGACGCGGGGCACCGAGCAGCCCGCAACAACAACGTCGTCGTCGTCGTCGCCTGCTTGCTGGGCGCCCTGCTCGGTGCCGGGCTCGGCGTCGGTGTTGCCCTCGCCACGCGCGCTCCGGCGCCCGACACGGTCATTGTCACGTTGCCGCGCCAGGCAGAGGTCAAGCGCGGTGACGTCGTCGTCTGCGCCCAGACGCCCTGCGCCGTGCACCTCGGCCGCGGCCGCCACGAGCTGTTGATGCAGGCCCCCGGCGCCGAAGCCATCACCCGCACCGTCGAGGTCGGTGACGGCCCCGCCGTCGTCGACGTCGTCCTCGAGCGCACCGCGCGGGCCATCCGCATCGAGACCGACCCGCCGGGCGCCACCGTCGTCGTCGACGATGTGCCCCTGAAAGAGCAGACGCCGACAACCCTGCCGCCGCGGGCCGTCGGCAAGCAGGTGCAGCTGGTGCTGAGCCGCGAGGGCTTCGAGCCGCTCACTGCCGTGCGCACCGTCGAAGGCGACGAGGTCTGGCGCTTCGAGCTGCCGACGCCGACGACGACGTTCACGGTGACCTCGATCCCGCAAGACGCCCTCGTCGACGCCGGCGCCAAAGAAGCCGCGGGCAAGGTGGTGCTCACCGTCGGCAAGCGCCCGGTGACCCTGAGCGTGCGACGGCCGGGCTGCACCGATGCCACCTTGACACTGTCAGGCACAGGCAAGGCGACGGCGACACAGCAGGTGCAGCTCGACTGCCGCGACTTCGACGGCCGCATCGCCGTGCAGGCCGCCCGACGCCCTGCCGTCGTCAAGATCGACAACATCCCGCTGCCCAAGACCGTCGACCTGAACGCCTACCCGCTGCCCGCCGGCACCTGGAACGTCTTGTTCATCTCGGCCCGCGGAAAGCGCGACGCGCAGACCGTCGAGGTGCTGCGCGGCGAAAACACCCCCATCGTCACGAAGGTCAAGTGAGGCGCGGGCTGCTCCCCTTCGTCGTCGGCACCGCAGTCAGCGTCGCCAGCGCCGTCGTCGTCAGTGCCAGCGTCGTCGTCGCCTGCAGCGCCGAAGGCCTCGAAGCCCCGCGCGTCATCGCACCCGACGAAGACACCGGGGCCTGCCCGTCGGGCGACGCCGTGCTGCTGTCGCTGAAGGGTGAGCTGAACGCCGGCGCCTTTGACGCGCTCCGACCCGACCTCGAGCGCACCCTGGTCGACGAGGGCGGCTTGAAGACGCTGCTGGCGCTCGTGGCTGCGGTCTTGCCCGAGCTGACCGGCGGCGAGCTGAACACGGTCCTGTCGGTGCTCGCCTCCGACGACGGCAAGGCGACCGTCGCCGCCTTCAAGCCGCATGTGCTGAACGTGCTGCACTACCTGAACGGCACCAGCGAGTTCATCGCCGGCAAGCACGACGCCCCGCTGCGCGCGGCCCACGAAATCCTCGTCTCGTGCGACGCCGCCGAGCAGGTGCGCACGCTGCGCGACGTGCTCGCCCTCGAGGTCAACCACGCGCCGCCGGGCACACCGGCCGGCGAGCCGGCGTGGATCGCCGCGGCGCCGGGCGCGGGCGAGTCGTCGTTCTTGTTCGCCTTGATCGACGCTGTCGATCGCGCCGCCGACATCCCGGTGATGCGGGGCCTGCTCGAGCGCATCGAGATCGAAGAAGACGGCGCCGCCGGCGGAGGCGACGACATCGTCATCGGCCGCGCCGCCTTTGTCGTCCTCGCCAAGCTGCTCGCCGCCAACATCGCCGCCCCCGACTTCCAGCTCGCGCCGACGCGCGAGCTGCTGGAGCAGGTGATGGTGCCGCAGCTCGACGGCGACGCCTCCGCGGAGGCCGCGCTCGACGAGCTGCTCGACCTGCTGGGGCTGCTGGTCGAGACCGACAGCGCCACGTTTAAAGACATGCAGGCCCTCATGGGCTGCGTCGACCGCCACGACGACGAAGCCGCCATCGCCGGCCTGCTGTTCGACTACATGACCATCGACGAGCTCCCGCTGCAGGACCTGCTCGACGACGTCACGACCTCGGCCCGTGGCGACGGCACCACCGCGCTGCGCCTGGCCATCGTCGACGTCCTCGACGGGGTGCTGTTGCACCCCGACATCCTCGGCGACGCCACCAGCGTCTTGGCCAGGTTGCTCGCGCCCGAGGTCGCCGACACCACGCTGACGACGGTGCTCTCGCTCGAGGGCAAGGGCGTGCTCACCGAGCTGCTGGAGTTCGTCGACGTGCTCCTCACGTGCAAAGACGTGCCCCTGTGAAGATGCCGGTGAAGCGTGCGGTGGCCGGCGTCGTCGTCGGGGTCGGCCTGCTCACGGGCTCGTCGAGCGTGCGGGCCAACGGCGCCGCCGAAACCTACGGCCACGACGTCGCCTCTCAAGGCAAAGCCCAGGCGGTCGTCGCCGACGACAGCGGCGCCGCCGCCGCGTTCGTGAACCCCGCCGCGTTGGCCCGCCTCAAGGGCCCCGCGCTGCACCTCGGCTATCAGCTGGCCGTGCCGGTGGTCGCCGTCGACCTGGCCAGGCCGCTGCCCGACGGCGATCCGCTGGCACCCGCCAACCCCGCGCCGGTGTCGGGCATCCACATCGGCTTCGGCACGCCGCTGTCGCTCGTCGTCGACGACCGCGTCTACGTCGGCTTCACCGCCTACGTGCCGTCGGTGGCCCTCGTGCGCGGCCGCGCCTACGACCCGGCGCGGCCGGCCTTTTACATCTACGACGCGTCCACCGAGCACTACGAGCTGTTCGCCAGCGTCGGCGTCCGCATCGTCGACGGCTTCACCGTCGGCGCCGGCGCGCGGCTCGGTGCCGGGCAGGGCGGTGACACCACCCTCGTGCTCGACCCGGTGCGCGGGCGCTTCACGCGCCAGGAGATCGACACCAGCCAGTTCTCGGTGGCCTCGCCCCTCGTCGGCGTGCTCATCGGACCCCTGGGCCCCGACGAGGTGAAGGGCCGCCTCGGCTTCGTCGTGCGCGACAAATCAAGCTTCGATGTGACGCTGCCGGCGGCCTTGACCATCGGCGGCCTCGACGTGGGTCTGTTGCTCGACATCGTCACGCTCTCGAATTTCAGCCCGCGCACCTGGACCGGCGGCCTCACCGTCGAGGTCCTTGACACTGTCAACTTCAGCTTCGACCTGCAGCTCGCCCAGTGGTCCGAGGCGCCGTCGCCGTTCTTGCGCGTCACCAACGACATCAGCGGCGCAGGCCTCGAACGCCTCGGCCTCGGCGACGCCCTCGACGCCCCCGCCGCCGGCCAGGACCGCATCGTCTCCCCCGGCTTCGTTGACACCATCAACCTGCGCGCGGGGCTCGAGGGCAAGCTGCTCGACGGCCTGCTGCTGGTGCGCGCCGGCTACGCCTGGCGGCCCACGCCGGTGCCCGACCAGACCAGCGGCACCAACATCGTCGACAACAGCGCCCACGTCGTCGCGGCCGGCGCCGGCGTCGTCTTCGACCTGCCCTTCGTCGCCCAGAAGCCGTTCCAGCTGAACGCGAGCTACCAGGCGCAGATCCTCCAACCGCGCTCGACCGAGAAAGCCAGCTCACGCGATCCCGTGGGCAGCTGGGAGTCGTCGGGCGTCGTCCACAACGTCGGCCTCGACCTCCGCTACTTCTGGTGAGGCGCGGACCGGCGAGCCGCGCGACCCCGCGCTCGGCAGACATCCCGTTCAGGGCGTGACGACGTCCATCGCCGGCTCGGGGCGTCTGGTCATGAAGATCAAGAGCGCGCCGAGGGCGTAGCAAGAGGCCGCCAGCAGCGTCGTGCCCACGAGGCCAAAGACGGGGGCGAGGCCGGCGTGCAGCGCGGTTGCGCCAACAGAGACCGTGGCGTTCAGGCCGTAGAGCCAGGGCGCGGCCGACGGCGAACGGCGCGAGGCGACGGCGACGAGCTCGGGGAAGCCGAGGCCCAGCGGCGCGGAAAGCAGGGCGGCGACGGTGGCGGCGCAGATGGCCCGGGCCAGCGGCGGAAGGGTGAGCACGCCGAGGGCGTCGAGCAGGGGCGGGGCCAGCACCGACAGCCCAGCACCCGCCGCCGACAACGCCAGGCACGTTGCCAACGGCACGCGCCAACCCTGGCGCGACGCCGCGAGGCCCGAGAGTCCGGCGCCGAGCAGCATGCCGCCGACGACGGCTGCAAAGGCCACGGCGGGGCGTCCGCACAAGAGCGTCAGCCGCTGCGCGAGCGAAAGCTCAAGACACATGAAGCCAAGGCCCAACAGCGCCGCGACCACGAGATGCGCGACGTCGGGACGGCGCTCACCGGCGCGGGCGGCGCCGACGCTCTTGGCGACGACCATGTCCTGGCGACGACGAAGCAACAGCGGCAGCAGGATGACCGCCAACGACAACGACATGCTCAGGCCGCCGACCCAGGCCACCGCGCTCTCGGCGAGGGCGGGCCCTTCGATGCGCAGCCGCGCGTTCTGGTCGTCGCCCACGTCGTCGGCCTGGCGGTGGAAGAACGGCCGCTCGTCGGTGGGCAGCTGCTCACCCGACGGCGGAGGAGGAGGCATCCAGGTGTGGCCGGCGGGGACGTCGAGGGCGGCGCGATCGAGCCGCTGGCGCGACACGAGCAAGCCGCGAAAGAACGGGTCGTCGGGCTGGCGCACCAGCAGGGCAAGGTGGGCGTCGACGTCGACGACACCTTCGGCCTGCAGCGCGTCGCGCGCGAGGTCGGCGAGCAGATCGATCTGGCTCGCCGGCCGCGTCATGTAGAGCACGCCGTCGTCGGCGACGTGCGCCAACAACGTGCGCAGCGACTCGCGGGTCAGCAGAAAGTCTTCGGCGAGCCGCATGGCGTTCAGCGTGACCGCCGCGTTGCTGATCGTGTGCACGGCGACGATGTGCCGCCAGCGCTTGCCGGGGTCTTTGCGATCGTGCTGCTCGAGGAACGAGCGGGCTTCTTCGAGGTGCGTGGTCACGCGCGGGTCGTCGTAGACGGCCTTTGACGACGGGATGCTGCCGTCGGTGGCGATGGCCAGCACGGCGGCGGAGACTTCGACAGCGTCGACGTGGGCGGCGCCGTGCAACAGCGCGCGGGCGACCTCGTAGCCCGCCCCGGAGCCGACGACGAGCACGTCGCCACCGGTGGCCTCGCGGGCGAGGAAGCCGGCCGAGGCCGCGTCGCGGGGCGCCGTCGTCGCCGGGAACACCGGCGCGCGCGTCACGGCCGCGCCGAGGTCGATGAGCACGGCCGCAGCGGGCGACGCCGGCAACACGTCGACGCGGCCGTCGGCGCCGTCGACGGTGTGCAGCTTGCCGCGGGCCTT
>JBKJNL010000861.1:0-4866 GCA_046593615.1 Myxococcota bacterium
CGCTGCGCTTCGACCTCGTCGTTGCGGGGTTCGTCGGGGCTCTGGTCTGCTGCCGGCGCTTTCGTGTCGCTTTGTCGACGCCTCCGGCGGGGCCCAAGGGGCCCTCCAGAGCCAGGGCCCCCTGGGGACCCCCGGGCTCCTGGCAGCCTTTCGCTGTCGTCGACGCGCGCATCATCGACTCGGTTTTTCGCCGCGGCAGCTCGTGGTGCGCTCCGTCGGGTTCGGCGAAAAAGGAGTCGATGACGTCGCGGGTTGTCGTCGGCGACCAGCGGAAGCGGGTTGTCGTTGGCGACCAGCGGAAGCGGGTTGTCGTTGGCGACCAGCGGAAGCGGGTTGTCGTCGACGACCAGCGGAAGCGGGCTTCGTTGCGACGCGGGGTGTAGGCAAAATCAAGCGGTGGTCAGAAACTGGAGCCACGTGGCGCCGGGCTCTACGGTGAACGCATGCAAGCCGCCCTTGCCCCCTCCGAACCACTGCTCAGCCGCCGGCTGCGGGCCCGCTCCGATCTGTCGTGGCCGGGCCTGTTGGCCGCCGCCGTCGTCGTCGGCCTCTTTGTCGCCGACGTCGCCCGCGCCGCCAGCCCGCGCCTGGCCGTCGATGAGAGCAAGAGCCTCGATGTCACGCTGACCGTCGAAGCCGAAAAGGCCCCGACCTTTCAGGTGTGGAAGAGCTCCATCGGCACCGACGGCGTCGTCTACGTCGTCGAGCTGCCCGGCGCCGCCCTCGGCGCGCTGTCGATGACCGGGCCCGGCGTGCTGCTGCACGATGCCCACGTCGAAGCCGGCAAGAAGGGCGCCGCCGATCGCGTGGTGCTGACCTTTGCCGACGACGTCGACTTCGATGCCTCGGCCGACAAGGGCACGCTGAACGTCGTGTTCCACCACCAGGGCGATGCCCGCGCGCTGATGGCCGCCCACCAGGCCCGCCAGACCCGGCTGGCGTCGGTGGCCGCCCGCGCCGAGGCCGCACGCCGTGACCCTCCGGTGGGCGGAGGCCCCGCCGCCGACGAGCTCTCGGCGCTGGCCCAGGCCCAGGCCGACGCCGACCAGAAGAAGCTGCGCCTCGCCGATGAGCTCGAGGCCCAGAAGAAGCTCGTCGCCGCCCTCGAGGCCAGAAAGAGGGCCGAAGACGCCCGCGTTCAGGCCGAGCGGCAGGCCGAGCGGCAGGCCGAGATCGAGGCCGCGAAAAAGGCCGAGCAGAGCCGCCTGTTGGCCCTCGCCAAAGAGCTCGACGACAAAAAGGCCGAAGAGGCCCGGGTGGCCGCGGTCAAAAAAGCCGCCGAGCTCGAGACCCAGAAAAAGCAGGCCGAAGAAGCCCGCGTCGCCGCCGTCGCCAAAGCGCTCGAGCTCGAGACGCAGAAGAAGCAGGCCGAAGAGGCCCAGAAGCTCGCGGTGATTGAAGCCAAGAAGCGCGCCGACGACGCCCAAAAGGCCGCCGCCGTCGAGGCCGCCACCAAAGCCGAAGCCGCCCGCGTCCTCGCCGTCAAAGCCGCCGAACGAGAGGCGGCACGGCAAAAAGCCGAAGCCCTCGCCGCCGAACAGAAAAAGGCCGAAGCGGCCCGCCTGGCGTTGCTGGCCGACGCCGAGCGCAAAAAGGCCGAGGCCGAGATCCAGAAAAAGCGCGCCGACGAAGCCCGCCTGCTCGCCGAGCAGGCCGCGGCCGTCGAAGCCAAGAAGCGCATCGACGAAGCCGCGCGCGCCGAGCAGGCCCGGCTCCTCGAGGTCGAGGCCCAGAAAGAGGCCCGCAAAAAGGCCGCCGACGACGCCGTGCGCGCCGAGCAGGCCCGAAAAACCGCGCAGCTGGCCGAGGAACAGAAAAAGGCCGACGAGGCCCGGCTCGTCGACGAAAAACGAAAGTCCCTCGAGGTGCAGAAGCAGCTCGAGCAGCGCCGTCTGCACGAGCAGGCCGAAGCCGAGCGTGTCGCCGAGCAGCGTCGTCGTCTGCAGCAGCAGGCCGACGAACAGCGCCTGGCCGACGAGCGCCGCCTGACCGAAGAGCGCCGCACCGCCGAGCAGCGCCGGCTGACGGCCGAGCTCGAGGCCCAGCGCCGCATCGCCGACGACAAACGCCGGCAGCTCGACGAGCAGCGTCAGGCCCAGGAGCGCCGCCAGCAGCAGATGCGCCGCCTGGAACAAGAGCGGACATTGCGCGGCACCAACGACGACGCCGGCTTCGGCGGCCGCAGCATCGAGCTGGGCCGTCCCAACCGCTACCAGCGCTACACGCCACCCAACGACGACAGCGACGACGGCGGCGACTTCGGCGGTGGCGGCGATGACGACGACGTGATCGACGAGAGCGACGGGCGCTCGGTGCTCTCGCACATCGCCGTGCAGCGCACGGGCGACGGCGCCCGCGTCGGCGTCGTCGTTGACGGCGGCGCCCGCTACCAGGTGGCCCGCCGCAACCGCGGGCAGGTGGTGCTGACCCTGTTCGACACCCGGGCCCAGGACCTCGAGGTGCGCCGCACCCTCGACGCCCGCTCGCTCGGCAGCACCGTGCAGCGCGTGCTGCCGTCGGTCGACGAAGGCGATCGCTTTCGCATCGAGCTGCTCATCGAGACCAAGAGCCCGACGCCGGTGAAGATCGAGCAGGATGGCAAGACCCTGTGGATCGAGCTCGTCGAATGAACCGCCGGAACCACCCCGACCGCTCCGTCTCGGCCCTGTCAGACGCTTTCGCCGTCGCCGTCGCGGTCGTCGTCGTCGTCGTCGTGGGCAGCGGCACCGGCTGCGCCCCCGTCGGCGTGGCCAGCCGCCGCGATCACCCGCTGCTGTCGCGCGAGGTCGGCGGCGGTCCGTCGTCGTCACCGTCGGGCTCGGCGCCCGGCGGGCTGCTCGGCGGCCGGTCCGATGATCGGCAGCTCGACGACGACGACGCCGCCCGCGCGGTCCGCCTGCGCCTGGCCGCCGCCGCCGCCGCCGTGGTCGGCAGCAAGGCCATCGTCGTCGGAGGCGTCCGCTACCGCTTCGACTGCTCGGGCGTGGCCTCGGGCATCTACGCAAAGGCCGGCCTGCCCCTCGAGGCCCGCGCCAGCGCCGTCGACCCCGCCGGCGGCAGCTACGACGCGGCCTCGGGCGGCCTCGACGTGCGCGGGCTGTACGAGCTGGTGCGGCGCACGGGATCACTGCGCTTGAGCGACCCCTTGCCGGGCGACTTCGTGTTCTTCGACGACACCTGGGACCAGAACGGCAACGGCCGCGTCGACGACCCCCTCAGCCACGTCGGCGTCGTCGAGCACATCGAAGACGACGGCACCGTGGTCTTTGTCCACCGCATCGGCCGCCACATCGTGCGCAACCGCTTGAACTTGAACCAGCCCACCGTGCGCCACGACGACAAGGGGCGCGCGCTCAACCACTACCTGCGGGCCGCGCGCGGCAACCGACCGGCGCGCACCACCGGCGAGCTGTTCGTCGGCTACGGCTCGCTGCCGGTCACGGCCGGCGACCGGCTCGTCGCCACGCGCGACTAGGCTGGCCCAACCCGGCGTCTGCCGGGAGGTCGCCGAAACCCTCAGAAAACCGCAGATCAGCGCGGTCCAGGCCTCATGGACGGGCACCCGGCCCACGGCTACGCTCGACGAGGTTTGCCGATTTCTGGCCGGCTGCTCGCCGTGCTCGCCTGTCTCTGATCGAGGGGTCTCATGACCACTTTTCGCCCTGTTGCCCGCCTGCTTGCTTCGGTCCTGCTCGTCACGTCTGCCGTCGTCACGGTGGGGGGCTGCGACGGAGGGCCGACCGGTGACGGCAACGGCGAAGAGGTCGACGGCGGCATCCCCGTGATCCGCTTCGACGCCGGCCCCGCCCCCGACCCCGTCGACGGCGGCGCGGTCGACGCCGGCCCCGTCAACTCCGTCGTCTTTGTGACCTCGGTCACCCCGCCGACCGGACCGCTCATCGGCGCCAACCGCGTCGTCCTCGAGGGCGCCAGCTTCGACCCGTCGTGCGCGGTGACCTTTGACGGCGTCGAGGCCACCAACTGCCTGTTCCTCACGACCCAGCGCTTCAGCTGCGAGGTGCCGCCCGGCATCGAGGCCGGCCCCACCGACATCCGCGCGGTGTGCTCGCTCGGCATCGGCGAGCTGGCCGCCGGCTACACGTATTTTTCGCCCATCGAGATCCGCGAGGTCACGCCGCCCACCGGCAGCACCGCCGGCGGCACCGCCATCACCCTGCGCGGCGTCAGCCTCAACGACGACATGATCGTCCTCGTCGGCGGCCGCCAGGTGGTCGGCCTCGTCGTCAACGAAGACGGCACCGCGGCGACCGCCAAGACCGCCCCCGCCGACGAGCCCGGACGCGTCGACGTCGCCGCCTTTGACACCTTTGGCCGCTCCGTCCTGCCCCTGGCGTTCACGTACGTCGCCGACCTCGCGCTCACCGCGGTGACGCCGTCGGTGGCCGAAGCCGGCGCCGTCGTCGAGCTGCAGGGCGCGGGCTTCACCGAGCGCGATGGTATTCCGACCGTCGCAACCGTCGACGCCACCACCGCCGCGCGCGACAACCTCATCAGCGACGAGCGCCTGCGCGTGGTCGTGCCCGCCGTCGGCGAAGGACTCCACGACGTCAGCGTCGCCCGCGGCGCCGTCTCGGCCCGCCTCACCGATGCCTTGCTCGTGCTGCCCCCGACCACCGGCGCCTTTGTGCTGAGCGGCGTGGCCCCGAGAAACGTCGACGTGGTCGGCGGCGACGTCGTCTTTGTCGCCGGCGAAGGCCTGGCCACCACCACCTCGGTCACGATCGGCGGAACCACCGCCGCCTTTACCGTCGTCGACGACCGCCGCTTGCGGGTCACGACCCCGGCCCACGCGGCCGGCGCCGTCGACGTCGTCGTCACCCGCACCGATGCCTCTCTCCAGACCCT
>JBKJNL010000209.1:0-5041 GCA_046593615.1 Myxococcota bacterium
GCAGCCGACGCAGAAGACGCCGAGTAGATCGAGGTGCCAGAAGTCAAAGACGCCGCGCGAGACCGCCGTCGCCAGCGCCGTGCCGACGACGAACAGGCCCACCGCCGGCCGCAACAGATCGCGCGCGCGCATGGTGATCAACCAGCCCGCGGCGGCGAGGGCGACGACGGCGTCGAGCATGTGCCACGCCGTCACGTGGCGGGCGCCGATGCCAAGCGCCACCGCACCGCAGGCGCTGTTCCCGAGGATCACCGCGATGCCGCGCGGCAAGGCCCGGCGGTGCGTCTTTCGCGCGACGACGTCGGCGACCGCCAGCGCGGCCATGTCGATGAGCAAGAACAGCCAGAGGAAGTCGTCGACGTCGTCGAAGCCTTCGAGGTCGAGCTGATCGAGGCCGAGCCCGATGGTCGTGTGCAGCAGCAGCAACACCAGCCACCACAGCCCGGCGAAGCGCGCGGCCATCGCGAAGGGCAGCAGCAGCAGCAGCCAGCCGGCAAAGAGGTTCCAGGCGTCGGCGCCGGTCTGGTAGGTCTGGCCGTAGAGGAACAGCGACGGCCCGATCGTCAGGCCGCCGACGGTCAACGCCGCCCGCCCACCGGTGGTGCGCGGGCCGACGACGATGGCGACGACGACGGCGGCCACCACGCCGGCGCACACGAGGCCGAGCCGCATGAAGCGCCCGAGGGCCTGCCAGTTGGCGGCGACGAAAAAGGCGACGCCGGCCACCAACAACGCCGTCGCCAAGGCCAGCAGCACCGCCTGCAGGGCGCGCCGCGGATCGTGCGGGCCGGAGACAGCGACGAGGGCGTCATCGTAGCGGTTGACCGGGATGGCCCCGCGCCGCACCAGCTCTCGCACCCGCAGCGGCGTGGCTTCGATGTCGAGGGGGCTCGTCGTCATGCCCCGTGTTAGCCGACCGGCCTCGGCCGTGGGTCAACCCCGGCGTCATCAGGGCGTCATCCAACGGTGGTCAGGGCGATCGATCAGCCGGCGAGGCGGCCCTTGCCGTTGGACTTGGCCTGCACGAGGCGCTGGCGGCCGAGCTGCAGCAGCGCGTCGCTGGCCTGGTGGAACCGATCGATCACCTCGCCGGATCGCGAGCTCTCAAAGATGCTGAACTCGCTCGTCGCCGACGAATGGAAGGGGTCGGGAATCGTTCCGCCCGCCGGTGTGTCTTTCGACCGGTTGCCCGGCGCGGTCTCGGGGTCGGCTTCGGCAATGGCGATCTCGTCGAGCGAGACCAGGCCGATCGACAGGGTGACCGGGATCTGCACGTCGTCGAAGCCAAAGGCGGTCTCGCCGATGATGCGCAGCACGCGCTCCCCGTGGTGCACCGCGCCCTGCTTGTTGACCTCGGGCGTGACCAACGCGAACTCGCCGCCGCCGGTGCGGGCCAGGATGTCTTCGCGGCGCACACGGCGGCCCAGGCGCTTGCCGAGCTGCGCGAGGATGGCGTCGCCGGCGAGGTGGCCGAATTCTTCGTTGATGCGGGCGAAGTCGTCGACGTCGAACATCAAGACCGACAGGGGACGCGCGTAGCGGGCGGCACGACCGACTTCGCGGATGAGCTGCTCGCGCAGGTAGCGGGCGTTGAAGCAGCGCGTCAGGCCGTCGATGGTCGTGAGGCGGTGGATCTCTTCGTAGTAGGCGGCCTCGATGTTGTCGGTGCTCAGGTACTTGAGGATCGTTCGGCCGACCTTGATCAGGTCGCCGTGGGCCAGGGTGCGCTCTTGCACCGGCTCATCGTTGACGTAGCTGCCGTTGGTGCTGCCCAGGTCGGCGAGCAGCACGCCCGACTCGGTCAGCACGATGCGGGCGTGACGACGAGAAACGCTCTCATGATCGATCTGCAGCTGGGCCTGCGACGACCGACCGATGATCATCTCGCCGGCCTTGAGCACGTGCTTCGTGCCCACCTGCTGGCCATAGATGACGACCAGACATGCGTCGGCTTTCGGACGACGGTCGCCAATTTTGCTGATGACGGTGACGACGGTCTTGCGACGCAGGTTCACCCGCTGCTCCGTTCCCTGATCTGGCTTGTCGGACGCTGCGTTTGCACGGGTTCCTCGGCGCTGTGGGCTTCCGTGACCGCAGTCACCGTAACACGGTGAACCGGATGCTGGGCGAGGTGTGGATCTGCTCCCCACGTCGACGAAATGCGCCGGACAGTTGTCCGCCCGGACATCGATGGCCCGTGACGCACCGGGCCAATGGTCGTGACTGCGCATGCTCGCCCCGCGGAAGTGTCGTCGGGAGACGTCGGCCAGACCGTCGGGCGGACCGCACACGGAGACGGCGGCGGCATCCGGCTTGCCCGAGCTGCATCGGCACAACGGCGGCGGACTTTACGCGGCGGCGAACGCAGATCCGGAACGTCTTCACCGTGCCTCTTGGTCGCGGATGATCTCGATCAACCGGACACGGAATCAGACACCCGGGGGCACGGGCAGATCGGGCGAGCGGCACTCACCCCGCGACAACAGCGCGGTGCCGATCATCTTGTAGAGGAGGCGGGCGCCGACGTTGGCGTCCCAGCTGTCGCCCATGTCTTCGTCGGCGACGTCGTCGGGTGGGGCCACTTCGACGAGGTCGAGGCCGACCACGCGCTTGCCGGCTTTGACGACGGCGTCGAGCAGCGAGACGATCTCGTCGAAGCTCAAGCCACCCGGCACCGGCGTGCCCGTCGACGGGCACAGGGCCGGGTCGAGGCCGTCGATGTCGAAGCTCAGGTAGACGTTCTGCGGCAGGTTCTCGACGACGCGCTCGCACAGGGCGCGGAACTTTCCGTCGAGGCGCGCCTTGCGCAGCTGCACGTCGAAGTAGGTCGTCACCCGCGCAGGCTGGGCGCGGACGACGTCGACCTCGGCCTCGGAGAAGTCGCGGATGCCGACCTGCACGAGCTTCACCGACGGGATGCGGTCGACGACGTTGCGCATGATGCTGGCGTGGCTCCACTGGAAGCCTTCGTAGGCGTCGCGCAGATCGCAGTGGGCGTCGAGGTGCAGCACGCCCAGGGGCTCGCCGCCGAGGTGCCGGGCGCAGGCGTGGATCGAGCCGTAGGGCACGGAGTGGTCGCCGCCGACGACGACGGGCAGCTTGCCCTTCTGCAGGATCGCCGTGGTCTGCTCGTCGACCCACTCGTTGACGCGGACGCCGGCGGCGTCGACGACCGAGACGTCGTCGGCGTCGGGGGCGTCGCCGGCGACCTGGGCTTCGATGGCGGCGACGGCGCAGGCGCGGGCTTCGTCGTTGAGCTGCTCCATCCACTCGGGGATCTCGAGCATGGCGATGCCCCGCTCGTAGGGGCGGCCGACGTCGCCGTCGAACAGGTCGACCTGGTGGCTGGCGAGCAGGATCGCCTGGGGCCCGCGGGCCGTGCCTTCGCGGTAGCTGACCGTGGCCTCGAACGGCACGGGGATGACGACGACGTGGGCTTCGTCGACGGTGTGCGGCAGCCCGTAGAGGCCGGCGTCATCGGAGGCGGGGGCGCTTGGATCGAACGTCATCGGGGACCTTCAGGATTC
The DNA here is from genome assembly GCA_046593615.1 of Myxococcota bacterium. Classification (GTDB taxonomy): domain Bacteria; phylum Myxococcota; class UBA727; order UBA727; family VGSZ01; genus VGSZ01. The sequence continues at coordinate 3,528 of JBKJNL010000209.1, forward strand.
GGCGAGACCACAACGGTGCAGCGGACGTTTGCGTGTTTGGCTACATACCGGACTTACCGATGGTCGAGACCCCCGCCCCATCCCGCAATGACGACGCTGGCACCGTGCCGGTCGTCGCTGCCATCGACTTCTGGCGCGACGACTCGCTCTGGCAGGTCATCTGGCCCGCGGCGGTGGCGCTGGCCGTCGTCGTCCACTGCATCTTTTTCCTGGCCGCGTCGTCGTCACCGGCGAAGAAAGCGACGCAGCGCATCGCGATGGCCATCAGCATGCCGCCGCCGCCGCCGCCCGAGCCGCCGCCGTTGCCGCCGGAGAAGAAACCCGAGCGCCGCGTCGAGAGCGAAAAGGCGCCTGCGCCCGCGGCGCCGCCGACGCCCGAGCCACCGGCGCAGAACCAGCCACCGCCGTTGTCGACGGCGGAACCCGTCAACCTCGGTCCGGCCACCGGCCAAGGCGTCGCCATCGCAGCGGGCACGCCGGATGGCCAGGCGGGCGCCCCGCCGGTGTCGGGTGAAGGCCAACCCCTGGAGACCAACCGCGCGCAGCCCGGCCCGCCGCAGGCCGAGTGGGACCGCAACGGCTACAAGTCCGGGGCGTTCGAGGTGCTGAACAGGGCCAAGCGCTACCCGCGCAAAGCCGAGGTCCTGGGCGTCGAGGGGTGGTGCATGGTGAAGGTCTCGCTCAACCACGATGGCTCGCTGGCGGCGCGTCCGAGCATCGTGAACAGCTCGGGGCAGGCCATCCTCGACGAGGAGTGCCTGGCCGTGGCTTCGCGCGTGACGTTCCCGCCCATCGCCGCGCACGTGGCGACGCCGTACGTCGAGCGCTTCCGGATCGAATTCAAGTTGTTGAACCGCTGATGAACGCGAACAAGCCACCGGCCCCTCTCGTCACGCCGGTGCTGCTCGCGTTGGTGGTGCTGTCGCTGGGCGGAGGCTGCGCGACGACGACGACGCTGTCGACCGCGGTGCCGCACCAGTCGGTGATCCTCGACGACCACGACCTCGGGTCGATCCCCGCCGCGGGCCTCATCGTCGAGGTCGACCCCGGCGCCGAGCCGGTGCCGTGGCAGCTCATGCAGGGTGACGCCGTCGTCGCCGAAGGGACCCTCGCGCGCAGCGAAGCCCAGTGGCCCGTCGTCGTCGGCGCCGTCACCGCCGCGGCCTGCTGCGTGCCGTCGGCGGCGGCGGCCGGCTTCTGCCTGGCGAACCCGGCGATCATCGCGGGCCTCTTGACGTGCCTGGTCGTCGGCCCCGGCGGACTCATCGCCATCCTGCAGGCGCCGAGCTGGTTCACGGTGCCGCTGTCGTGCGCGGGCTCCGCCGTCGGCACCACGCCGCTGCTGCTGGGGCTCGTCGGCGCCGCGCCACCGGCTGCGGTCGAGCTTGAGCGGCCTCCGACTCTGCCGACTGTTCCGACGAACGCGCCGACTGCTCCTCTTGCCTCGATGCTCGACGACGCCGGCAGAAGAGACACCGTGCTTGCGGAGGTCCCGTGGTGAGCGCCGCCAGCCG
>JBKJNL010000212.1:0-3446 GCA_046593615.1 Myxococcota bacterium
GTGACCCGCCTGCTCTATGACGTGCGGGTCTCGAGGCCGCCGGAGACCACGAGCCCCTTCGCCTCGCGCCAGACCCGCAACGGCCACCGCGAAGCCGTCCGCGACGAGCTGCTCGACCTCGCTGGCTTCTGCCTCTGGCGGCCTCTCTTCCCAGTCGCCGCGGCGAGCCCAGCGACTCGCGCTGTCGCCGCCGATTCGCGTGATTCATGGATCGGTTCGACGCCGGGGTTGAGGGGATTGAAGTACGATGGAGGTACGACATTTTCGGGCCCGTACCAGCGGCGTCGTGGGGGCATGGTTGGGGGCATCGACCCACGCCGGGCTCGACAATCCTGAGCAAACTCAAGCTGTTGCGATCGCAATGGGATAGCCGCCGCCTCCACCAGAACCACTGGAAACCCCTGATTCGTCAGGGGTTTTCTTTTTTTCTGAGCTCCGACCGGCAGGCACTGGGCGGAGGGGACAGGTGGCGCATCGGCGCGACGGTCAGAAGAGGTGAGGTGAGTCGCAAACCGGGCGTGGCTTCTCCCCGGACGGGTGCGAGCGGTGACGACGTGAGCAAAATTCGACGTCGTCACCGCGCGAAATCACCGGACCAGCTCAAGAAGCGCCGACCGCGACCACGATCTTGCCGCGCACGCGTCCCTCTTCCATCTCGCGCAGGGCGGCTGGCACGTCACCGAGGGAGATGCGTCGGTCGATGATGGATCGAACGTTCTGGAAGGCCGCGACGCGTTCGAAGAACGAGTGATGCTCGCGCGACGCCAGGATCACGAAGCGTTGCCTGGTGAACGGCGCGACGAAGAGCGCCCCGAGTTGTCGCTCGAAGCCCGCGGTCCAGTCGCCGCCGTTCTCGCCGCCGACGAAGACGAGCCGCGCCTGTTCCGTCATCGCACGACGCAAGCGCGCGAGCGGGGTGTTGCCGCCGACATCGAGGATGACGTCGTAGCGTTGGCTGCCGTCAAGAAATGCGCGGTCGGCGTAGCTGACCACGCGATCCGCGGCGAGCTCGAGAGACGTCCGCACGAATTCCATTTTTGCGCTGCTGCACACCGCCGTCACATCGGCGCCGAGCGAGCGAGCGATTTGCACCGCAAAGGTTCCCACTCCGCCCGACGCGCCGATGACGAGCACGCGTTCGCCCGCGACGACGGCTGCTGCGTCGATGGCTTGCAACGCTGTGCCGCCGGAGACCGGTACCGCGGCGGCGTCATCGAAGGACATCCCGCGCGGAACGATCGCGAGCTTCTCTTCGTCGGCGCGCGCGTATTCGGCGAAGGAGCCTTTGCCGATGCCAAAGACGGCGTCGCCGACGCGCAAGCGCGTCACCCCCGCGCCGACCTCGACGACCACGCCCGCGAGATCGAGGCCCGGCACGGGGTTCTTTGGCGCGCGAAAGCCGAAACCCATGATGCGCATCAGGTAGGGCCGCCCGGTCATCAAGTGCCACGTGCCGCGGTCGATGCCCGCGGCGTGAACCTTCACGACCACCTCACCCTGGCCCGCGGTTGGGCGCGCGCGCGTGCCGACGCGCAGGACATCGGCGCCGCCGTAGCCGGACTGGATGAGCGCGGTCATCGGGGGCGTCGTCGCGGTGGCCAGAGCAAGCGTGCTGGCGAGAGAAAGGCGAGTGAGGGTGCTGTCCATCCGAGCTCCTTGAGACTTACACCGTAAGGCTACCTGGCAAAACTAGACTTACGCTGTAAGTTGTCAAGTGTCAGGGTGGTGGAAGGAGGGGGATCTGTGGCGAAGCCGCGTACGAACGCCAGATCAAGGCCGAAGCCGCCCCCACGCGCGCCGCTGACACGCGACCTCGCGCTGAGCACCGCCCTGTCGCTCGCCGATCGAGACGGGCTTGATGGGCTCAGCATGCGTCGTCTCGCCGAAGAGCTGCGCGTCGAGGCGATGTCGCTCTACCACCACGTCGCGAACAAGGAGGCGATCCTCGACGGCATGGTCGACCTCGTCTTTGCCGAGATCGAGATGCCGCGCGCCGATCTCGAGTGGAAAGAGGCGATGCGCCGTCGCATGTCGTCCGTGCGTGAGGTGTTGCTTCGTCATCGCTGGGCGCTGCGCGTGTTGGAGTCGCGCAAGAGTCCTGGTCCGATGACGCTCGCGCACCACGACGCGGTGATTGGTTGCCTTCGGCGCGGCGGTTTGTCGGTCCGGCTTGCAGCGCACGCGTTTGCCGTGCTCGACGCGTATGTGTTCGGCTTCGTCCACACCGAGCTGACGTTGCCGTTTCAAGGAGAGCAGGAGACGCAGGAGGTTGTCGCGGCGATGTTCGGTCAAATCCCGGCGGGCGCCTTGCCTCACCTCGTCGAGCTCACACGCGAGATCGTGCTTCAGCCGGGCTATTCGTTCTCGAACGAGTTTCCGTTCGGCCTCGCGCTGATCCTCGACGGCCTCGAGCGCGCCGATCCGTCGTGAAGAGCAGCGGGACCGGCCTGCACGCGTGCCTGCCAGCACCGAGCCTTCGTCGCTCGAAGCCGCGCGCGCGGCGATGAAGCTCGAGATCGACGTCGACGGCAGCATTGTCTCTCGCCGCCCACCGGGGTCGGCTCAGCGCGCGGCGAGGGCGGCGTCGACGGCGGTCTGGTAGGCGGCGGCTTCGGTGGCGTCGACGAAGCTGATGCGGCCGTTGCCGTCGAACACGGTGCCGTTCTGGGCGGAGCAGTTGAAGTCTCCGTTGGGCGACACGCAGGCATTGAGCGCCGCGTAGGTCATGCAGGCGGAGCCGGGCACGCAGCGGAGGGGCTCGATGTCGGCGGGCAGACCCACAACGGAGCGGCCGGTGATGGCGCCGAACAGGGTCAGCACGTAGAGGTAGCTGCCTTCGGCGCCGGGGTGGGCGTCGTCGGCGGCGTACATCTCGAGGGCCGCGCCGGCGGAGGCCGTCGCGCCGAGGGAGTTGACCCACGCCTTGCCCATGGGGGCGAGCAGCGCGCTGTGGTCGCGGGCGTAGCTGCGGGCGGGGGCGTCGAGGCCGTTGATGTTGCTGGCCCAGCCGCCGCCGCTGAAGCCGGCCGTGGGAGCGATGACAAAGATGGCGCCGGCGTTCTCGGCGAGCTCCCGAAAGACGTCCCAGCAGCCGTCGTTGCGGTAGGCCTCGCCAAGCGAGGGCACAAGAACGACGTAGTCGTAGTCGCCCGAGCCCGCGCGCTCGCGGGGGGTGCCGGCGCCGCTGCCGACCGAGAGGAAGCCGTTGCAGTCGACGCCGACGACCTGGGCGCGGTCGACGATCAGGCGGTTTTCGCCGCCGCGGGCCACTTCGGACAGGCGCTCGAGGGCCTGGGTGACATCGGGGGGCTGGCGCGGGTTCGTGAAGTAGCCGAGCTGGCTGTTGCCGATGAGCAGCACGGCCTTGTCACCGGGAGCGGGAGCGGGCGCGGGCGCGGGCGCGGGCGCGGGAGCGGCGGCAACGCGGGCGGCTTCGGCGGCAGCGG
>JBKJNL010000385.1:0-5476 GCA_046593615.1 Myxococcota bacterium
TCCACGAGGCGGTGGCGCCCTCGGCGGTGTCGGTGTTGGCGCGGCCAACGACGCGGACGATGGCGCCGGGGATGCGGGTGGTCATGTCGGCGGTGCCGACGCCGACGTCTTTGAAGACGACGCCCTTGAGCTCGCCGTCTTGGGCGACGGGGGGGGCGCCGATGGCGAAGCCGAGGTGGCCGGCGATGCCTTCGAGGTGGGCCTGGGCGGCCTGGCCGCGCCGCGTGTTGTCGCTCAAGAACGTGGCGTCGATGGCGCAGTTGGAGACGAAGCCGAGCTCGGAGAGCGTCGCGGCCATCACCGTCTCGCGCAGCACGGCGAAGTCGGCCGTCTTGCCGCCGCGATCGCGCAGGCCCCAAGCCTGGATCATCTCGCGTTGAATCTTGTCGCGCATGTCGATGCTCGTGCCGCCGGACGTGTGACAGAAGGTCTCGGTGCCGGTGGCCTCGACGGCAGCGGCGGCGTTGCTGTGGATGCTGGCGAAGCGGTCGGCGCCGCGCGAGTTGGCGAAGTCGGCGCGGGCCGAGAGACCGACGGCGACGTTGGTGGTGCGGGTCATGAACACGGTCTGCCCGTTGTTTTGCAGCAATGTCTTCAGTCGCGTCGACACGTCGAGGTTGATTTCGTGCTCTTGCAGGCCGCAGCCGACGGCGCCGGGGTCGTTGCCGCCGTGCCCGGGGTCGAGGACGATGGAGAACGCGCCGGCCTGCGAGGCGGCGAGCAGCGCGGGGACGACGACGAGGGCGCTCAGGGCACGAGGGCTTCGCATGCGGAGCACTGTGGTCCGTTGCGCGGCGGGGGGCCTCGGTCAAACGACCGACGTCACGCAGCCCCGTGCTACACCGCCGCCCATGCCTGCGCGGAACAACTTTGTCGTCGTCATCGCCCTTGTCTCTGCGCTCTCTGCGGTCTGCGCGGCCGGCATCGTCGCCGGCTGCACCCAGCCCTATGGCTCGCGCCACTGGCCGCGATCGCGTGAGTCGCGGCCGCAGCTCGTGTTCGACACCGGCGCCGACCTGACCGACGAGCACCATTTCTTTGATGCGCCGTTTCCGGCGGATGCCCGCGTCATGCCCGACGGGGCTCCCGATGTTCGTGGCCTGCCGAACCCCTTTGGCGTCTCGTTCGTCGCCCGGTCGAAGCAGGCCGTCATCGACGGCGTCAAAGTGAACGGCGCCGGCTTCTCGCCGCTCGGGGTCATCTCGTTTCGCTTCGATGTGGTGCCGCCGGCGTTCCCGATCGTGCCGTTGACGACGATGAATGCGCGCTCGGGCATTCAGCTCGTCGACCTGACGCCGGGGCGGGTCGGGCAGCGCGTGCCGGTCGAGGTGCACGTGCACCGCGTCGGCGACACCGTGCGCCCCGCCGGGCTCGTGCAGCTGGCACCGATCACCGGCCTGTCGCTGCTGCCTGGCACATGGGCCGCGATCATCAAACGCGACGTCGACGGCGACGGCATCGTCGACCTCGATCGCTCGCCGGTCGTCGAACAGCTGCTGCGCGGCATGCATCCCGATCCGGTGTGGCGCCAGACCTTTGTGCCGCTGGCCGAGCATCTCGGCGACATCGGCGTGGCCGCCGGCGACGTCGCTGCTGCCACCGTCTTCACCGTCGCCGAGCCCGAGCTGCGGCTCGTGCAGCGCCTCAAGGCCGTGCGCGCCGGGCCGGCGCCGGTGTTGAAGAACATTGCCCGCGGCCGCGAAGAGGTCTCGCAAAAGGCCGGCTTCACCGAGGTCGTCGGCGTCATCGAGCAGCCGCAGCACCAGGCCGGCGAGGTTCCACACCTGTTTGAAGGTGGCGAATTCGTCGTTGGTAAGGATGGTGTGTTGGCAACGGTGCGCACCGAAGATGCACCTTTTATGCTTTCGATTCCCACGGGAAAGATGCCAGTGAAAGGCTGGCCGCTGCTGCTCTATGTGCACGGGACGGGCGGCGACCAGCGGCAGGCGGTCGACCGCGGCCGTCGTCCGCGACCCGGCGTTGCCGGGCAAAACGGGACCGGGATGGCGTCGTGGCTGGCGCCCCTGGGCGTCGGCACCGCCAGCATCGCGGGCCCGTACTCGCCGGAGCGCATCGGCGACGCTGCCCTCGACGGCTACGGTGCCTATACGTTTCCGAATCCGGCGGCGATGCGGGACAATTTTGGACAGATGTTGATCGAGCACGTGCGCTTCTTGCGTCTGCTGGATACGTTGGTCATGGATTCTTCATTGGTGCCCGATGTCGACGCCACGGCGGCACCCGACGGCAAGGTGCGCTTCGACACCTCGACGCTGGTCATCGCCGGCCACTCGCTCGGCAGCTTCTTGACGGGCATGCTCGCCGGCAGCCTCGACGGCGTCGACGGCGCGATCCTGTCGGGCGCCGGCGGCACCTGGGTCGAGTTCGCCTTTGGGCCAAAGAACCCCATCGACCTGCAGGGCGTCATCGAGACGCTCTCGCTGCCGCCCGGCGAAGACCTCGACAAATTCCACCCCTTCATCGACGTCTTTGAATTCGCCGCCGGCGCCGCCGACAACACGCTCTACACGCGCCACATCCTCAAGAGCCCGTGGCCGGGGGCCGGCGCGGCCCACGTGCTCGTCGTCGAGGGCGAGCCCGATGATCAGGTGCCCACCGGACTGCAGCGGGCGCTGGTGCGCTCGATCGGCGTCGACCTGGTCGGTGACGACGTCGGGGTGCGCTCGACGCAGCGCCTGTTGCCCGGCCTGCACGCCATCGGGCGCGACGCGCTGCCCGGGCCGGTGTCGGGCAACGTCGATGTCCCCGGGGTGGGGCGGCGCACCGGCGTTGTGGTCCGCTACGGCGAAGACGGGCTGCTCGATGGGCACAGCGTGCTCTTTCAAAGAGACGACGCCCGCCGCGTCTTTGTCGACTTCGTCGCCGCGGTCGTCGCCGGCCAGATTCCCGTCGTCGATCCCTGAGCCGCACCCCTGGGGCGCCCACAAGTCGCGGGGGTGTGGCCGGCCGGCTAGCATGCCCGCCATGGTGCGGTCCGGTTGCGTCAGCGTGTTGTTCGTCGTCGCCACCGCTGCGTCGGCGCTGCCAGCCTCGCCTGCAAGAGCGCCGGCCAGAGCCGCTGCCAAAGCCCCCGCGCCGGTCGTCGAACCGGTGTGCGCACCGCCACCGCCACCGCCGCCGGTGCCGGCCCGGCCCACGACGGTGCGGGTGATGTTGCCCGACCTCGACGTCGACGCCCGCCACGCATCGCTGCGCGATGCCCTGGGCCAGGTCGTCGCCCAGCAGGCCGCCAGCGTGCGCGGCTACGAGCTGTTGTCGTCGGCGGAAGTGCGCGCCGTCCTCGATCAGGAAGCCAACAAGCAGATGGCCGGCTGCTCAGCCACGAGCTGCCTGGCCGAGCTCGCCGAAGCCCTCGACGCCGACCTCGTGGTCTCGGGCCGCATCGCCAGCACCGCCGAAGCCGGCGGCGGCGAAGCCACGCTGGTGTCGCTCTCGTTGGTGAACGCCCGCGCCATCGTCGTCGTCAACCGCGTCAACGTCGTCTGGCGGGGCCCCGCGGCCCAGCTGCCCGACGTGGTGCGCACGTCGGCCCAACGGTTGCTCGTCGACGCCGAGGACCGCGCGCCCGGCTCGATCATCTTGACGGGTGTCCCCGGCGGGGCCCGCGTCGTGGTCGACGGCGTCGAGCGCACCTCTGATCACGAGCGTGGTGGCGTGCGCGGCCTCGATGTCGGCGTGCACGAGATCGCCGTCGACGCCGTCGACAAGCTGCCGCTGACGACGTGGGCCATCGTCGAGAGCGGCAAAGACGTGACCGTCGACGCCAGCCTCGAAAGCGTGCCGGTGCCGTCGGTGTGGCTGTTGACCGGGGGCGTGGCCGCCGTCGTCGCGGGCGCCGCGCTCACCGGCGCGGCGGTGTACTTCAGCGGCAAAGGCGACGTCACCGTCACGGCGACGACGCCGGACCTCGACGACGTCGAAACGTTTCGGGGTGCCCACAAGTGACGCGCCTGCGCCCACCGCCGCTCGCGCTCGCGCTCGCGCTGTCGACGACGGTGGCCTGCGGCGTCGACGACGCGTCGGTGCTCCTGCAGTTCATCGGCCCGGCTGATCAGGTCGCGCTGTTCGGCGTCGAGGCCCGCCTGACGCTCACCGACGAAGACGGTGGCCATCCCACGCTGCGGGTGAAAGGCGTCGGCGACGACCCACTGGTGAGCGGCGAAAACGTGCCCCTGCCGTGCGACGACCGGACCTGCGGCGGCCAGCTCGTCGTCGAGCCGGGAAAATACAACGCGGTGGTGGCGGTGTCGGCGGTGGACCGCTGCGGCGCCCGCGGGCCGATCCTCTCGTTCACGGGCGCCTTCGAGGTCGGCTACGGCGAGACGGCCGACAAGCTCGAGGTGGCGCTCGACGACGCCTCGTTCGATGCCGACCGCGACGGCGTCATCGACGTGCTCGAAGCCGGCAGCTGCGGCCGCTTCGACTTCGACGAAGGGGCCCAGCCGCCGCGCCAATGCGCCGGCGCCCAGACGGCGTGCTGCACGCGCCAGGAAGAGCGCTCTGAAGGCCACATGCAGACCTTTGAGGGCGGCACGACCACCGTCCCCTACGACCTCGACGGCGACGGCGACGGCGTCACGCCCGTTGCCGCCTTTGCCCTCGACGCGACCGAGGTGACGTGGGGCCAGGTCGAGCGCTGTGTGCTCGCCGGACGCTGCTTCGTCGACGAGCCGGACCACCCCGCGCGCGTCGCGCTGGCGGGTGGCGTCGACCGGCGGTTGCCGGCGCAGGGCCTGCTGCCGGTCGACGCCGCCGCGGTCTGCGCCCACCACGGCAAGCTGCTGCCCGACGACGCCGCGTGGGACTTCGCCGCCGCCCACCGCGTCGACGGCGCCGGCGTCGTCACCCGCGCGCGCTACCCCATCGACGTCGCCATCGTCGACGGCGTCGCCGACGGCAGCGCCATCGGCTGCAAGGTCGTAGACCCCCCGCCGGCGACGGGGCATCGCCGGGCGTTGACGGCCGGCTGTCCGGCTTCGCCGCTGCGCGTCGGCAGCTACGCGTCGAGCGGCTCGAGCCGCGGCGTCGGAGCGGCCCCGATGTTCGACCTGGCAGGCAACGTCGCGGAGTGGACGCTGGTGCGTGGCGTCGCCGGAGACGACGCCGGAGACGCCGTCGACGCCGACAACGACGGCATCCCCGACGACGTCGTCGCCGTCGTCCTGCGCGGTGGCGGCGTCAAGAGCTTCGTCGAGCTGCTCGAGAACGACCTGCCGCTGGTCTTCGAGGTCGCCTCCGCCGCCGATCGGCTGGCGCTGCGCACGGCTGCTGCCGAGGTCGGCTTCCGCTGTGCTGCGGCGGTCGCTCCCGTCGTCGACGACGAACCCGCCTGCCCGGTGCTGCCCGACGATTCGTCGGCGCCGCCCGAAGACCCCAAAGGGGACGCGACGGGCGGTGGCTCGACGGGCACCGACGAAGCGACCGACGGATCGACGGGCCGCGACGGCTGAACGGC
>JBKJNL010000059.1:0-6498 GCA_046593615.1 Myxococcota bacterium
GCGCTCGGCGGCAAACACGCGGATGTCTTTTTCGGCGCAGTCGATGAGCGGGCGGATGACGGTGAAGCGGGCGTCGTCGGTGACGTAGCGGGCCGGCATCGCCTGCAGCTTGCCGGCATAGAACAGGTTCATCATCAAGGTCTCGAGGGCGTCGTCGCGGTGGTGCCCGAGCGCAATCTTATTGCAGCCCAGTCGTTCGGCCGTCGAATACAAAATACCCCGGCGCAGACGCGAGCACAGGAAACAGTAGGCCTGCCCCTCGCGGGTCTTCTCGACGACGACCGAGTAGGTGTCTTCGCGCATCATCTGAAACGGAATGCCTGATTGTTGCAGCCACGCCAGCAGCGAGCTGCCGTCGTAGCCCGGCTGGGCCTGGTCGAGGTGGACGGCGACGACGTCGAAGTCGAAGGGCGCGCGCTGCTTCGCCTCCCAGAGGAGCTCGACGAGCGTGTAGCTGTCTTTGCCGCCCGAGACGGCGACCATGATCTTGTCGCCGGGCCCGATGAGGTCCCAGCGCTCGATGCTCTGCATCATGGTGCGCGTGATCTTGCGCCCGGTCTTTGACTTGGTCCGCGACAGCGCGCTCTTCTGCACGAGCGCGGTCCAGGGAACACCTTCGGGCTTCTCTTTGTCGACGGAGACCATGCCCAAGCGTGACACGCACGCCCGCCCCTGCAACCACCGCGGACGGCGCGCGGGGTTCCCGCTCCACGGCCGCTCGCGGGTCGACAGAGAACCAGAAGATCGAGGGCGGGGTCGCCGAAGAAGGGGTCATGCGCTACACCCCCGCACCTTCGAAAAAGAGAGGCCACCATGCTCAACGACATCCTCAAGGACACCAAAGAGAACATGGAAAAGGTGATCGAGGCTCTGAAGAAGAACCTCGCCACCATCCGCACCGGCCGCGCCAACCCCTCGATGCTCGACAACGTCAGGGTCGACTATTACGACGTGCCCACGCCGTTGAACCAGGTGGCCACGGTGTCGGCCCAGGACGCGCGCATGCTCGTCATCAAGCCCTTCGACAAAAAGGTCCTCAAGGACATCGAGCGGGCCATCGTCGAAGCCAACCTCGGCTTCAACCCGACCAACGACGGTGAGCTCATCCGTTGCGCCATGCCGCCGCTCTCGGGCGAGCGCCGCAAGGAGTACGTCAAGCTCTCGAAGACCAAGGGCGAAGACGCGAAGATCTCGGTGCGAAACAACCGCCGCGACAGCAACGAGCTCGTCAAGGCCGCGTGCGTCGAGAGCGCCATCACCCAGGACGACGAGAAGCGCGGCCTGAAGAGCGTGCAAGACACGACGGATCAGTACATCAAGCTGATCGACGAGCTGCTGGCCAAGAAAGAGAAGGAAATCCTCGAAGTCTGACGGGTCGATGACGATCCCTGGCCGCGGCGACGTTTCGGCGTCGCCGTTTTTTTCTGTCCCTTTGTGGTTGAAGGTCACGATGGAACTCGACGCCAGCCAGCTCGCACCCCGCGACGCCTACGCCCTCATGACGGGCCTCATCGTGCCGCGCCCCATCGCCTGGGTGTCGACGTTGGGTGACAATGGCCACGTCAATCTCGCGCCATTTTCGTACTTCAATGCCGTCGCCTCCGACCCGCCCATTCTCACCATCGCCATCGCCACCCGCCGCGACGGCACCGACAAAGACACGCTGCGGCTAATGAAAGAGACCGGCGTCTTTTGCGTTCACCTGGTCGAAGAGCACGACCTCGGCCGCATGAACGACACCTCGGCCGAGCTGCCCCCCGACGTCAGCGAGGCCACCCACTACGGCGTGGCCACCACGCCGTGCGCGGCCATCGCCGGCGTGCGCATCGCCGGCTGCCGCGTGGCCTGGGAGTGCAAGGTTCTCGACGTCCACGTCTACGGGCGTCACGGACAGGTCTCCTTGGTCGTCGGCGAAGTCGTCCACGTCTACATCGACGACAGCCTGCTCGACGACATCGGACGTCCCGATCCCGCCCGCGTTCAGGCCGTGAGCCGCATGGGCGGCGTCAACTACGCGACGCTCGGCAAGCGCGTGGGCTTGCCGCGCCCCGAGATCGAGCGCCCCGACGCGAAGCCGGCCGAGAAGATCAACGAACCGTGATGCGGGCTTCGTCGACGACAACGCCGTCGCTGCCGACGGCCTGCAGCGTGTGCGCGCCGCGGCCGAGCGAGAGCCAGCCACCGGGCACATGGTCGACGCCGTCGACGACGACGCGGACGACGTCGGGGGTGCAGCGCAGCGAGATGGCCTGGCCGTCGTCGTCGGCCGGGAGCCCCCGCTCGAGGGCGTAGACGTCGCCGTCGCGCGGCGTGAGGAACCCCCGCGCGCCCGTTGCCGATGTAGTCGTTGCTGATGCCCGTGCTGCCGGGTCGGCGCCGCTGGTCTGGCAGCGGCCCTCGCGCGCGGCCCAGGCGCCGAGGGCACCCGACAACGACACCGGCCGCTCGCCGGCGGCGCAGCCGGGGTCGACGTGCGCACCGTCCTGACCGTGAGACCTGTGCACCGTGCATGTCGTCGCCGGCGCCGTCCCGGGCAGAAACACCTCGTCGATGGCCGGGCAGGCGTCGGTGGCCAGCAGGCCCGAGAGCGGGCACACGCGGGCGTGGTCGAAGCGGCGCTCGTCGACGAGGGCGGCGGGCTCGATGCCGCGCATGGCCGCCTCCATCACCCGGCGAAAGACGACGCCGGCGCCGGAGATGCCCGAGACGCCGCGCATCGGCGTGCCGTCGAACGAGCCAGCCCAGACCGCGACGGTGCGCTCGACGGTGAAGCCGGCGGTCCAGTTGTCGACGTAGGAGCGGCTGGTGCCCGTCTTGGCGGCCACCGGGAACTCGAGATCGAGGGCGTTGTCGAGGCCAAAGGCCGGCGCCCGGGCGGCGTCGTCTTTGAGGATGTGGGTCAAGAGGGCGACGCTGTCGTCGTCGAGGAAACGGGTCTCGGTGGCACCGGCTGGTCCGCCCCAGATGATGGGGACAGAGTTGCGTTTCTCGTCATAGGCGCCGGCCACGACGGTGAGCGGGCGGCTGCGGCCGCCGCGGGCCAGGCCGGCGTATCCCGTGGCCAGCTCAAGCAGCGTCACCTCGCCGTTGCCGAGCACCAGGCCGACGCCGTAGTGGCTGGCCGGCTGGTCGAGCGAGGCGAAGCCGGCCCGCTGCAGCACGTCGAGCACGGCGGCGGGACCGAGCCGCCGGGCCACCTCGATGGCGGGCACGTTGTAGCTGTTCTGCAGCGCGGCCCGCAGCGTCACCGGTCCGTGCATGCGGCGGTCGTAGTTCTGCGGGCGGTAGATGGCGCCGTCGGCGCCCGGCCCGGGCACGGCGAGGTCGGTGTCGACGTCGCTGAGGATGGTGGCCGCGGTCAGGCGCAGCGCTTGTTTCCCGGCCTCGGTCTGAGCTTGCAGGGCGCGGCCGTAGACGAAGGGCTTGAGCGCGCTGCCCGGCTGGCGGGGGCTGGTGACGCCGTCGTTCTGGCCGAGCGTGGCGTCGCTGAAAAAGCTGGCCGAACCGACCCAGCTCAAGACCTCGCCGCTGCGGTTGTCGACGACGACGACGGCCGCGTGCTGCAGGCCGTCATCGCGGTGGGGGCCGAACAACACCTCGTCGGTGACGATGGCCTCGACCTCGCGCTGCAGGCCGACGTCGAGGGTGGTCTGCACGACGCTGGCGCCCTGTGGCCTGGCGTGGCGCAGGCGGCTCGTCAGGTGGGGCGCCAGCATCTCGGGTTGGTGCAGGCGAACGTCGACGTCGTCGGCCAGCGCCCGGGCGAGCACGTCGCCGTCGATGGCACCCTGCTCGTGCAGCCGGCGCAGCACCTCGTCGCGGCGGGCGCGGGCGCGGGTCGGGTGCTTGAGCGGATCCTCGAGCTCAGGGGCGTGGGCCATGCCCGCCAACAGCGCCGCTTGCGACGTCGTCAACCGCGACGGCGCGCTGTCAAAGAAGACGCGGGCGGCGGCGCCGACGCCGTGGTTGTTGCGGCCGAGGGGCACGCGGTCGAGATAGGCCCGCAGCAGCCGGTCTTTGTCGACGTGGGCTTCGAGGCGCAGCGCCCAGAGCGCTTCTTCGACCTTGCCGGCCACGCCGGGGCCACGCTTGCCCAGCAACCGGGCCAGCTGCTGGGTGATGGTCGAGGCCCCGCTGACGACGTGGCCGGCGGCGACCGAGTCCTTGACGGCCCGCACCACGCCGCGCCCGTCGATGCCGCCGTGCTCAAAGAAGCGGCGGTCTTCGACGGCGACAAAGGCGGCGGCCACTGCGGGCGGCACCTCGTCGAGCGGCAAGCTGCGGCCGCCGTCGTCGTCGAGGCCGACGGCGAGCACGGTGCCGTCGCGGGCCAGCACCTGGAGCGACGAGCCGCCGCTCAAGAGTGCGTCTTCGTCGAGGGGCCAGCAGACAAAGACGCCCACGCCGACAACGCCGCCAACGACGCCGGCAGCGAAGCCCACAGCGACGACGCGGGCGACGCGCGCCAGTGTTCGCGCCAGCGTGCTCGACGGCTTGCGCGACAGCTTGCGCGACAGCCTGCGCGAGACGGGCAGCCGGACCGGGCGCGGCGGATCGTCCGCCGCCGTCACGGGACCGCGACCACCCGCAGCTCGCCGCCGTCGGACCGGCCAAAGACCTCGGGGGCATACATCTCGCTGGCCTCGGCCGGCAGCAGGACAAAGGTGCCCATCGTCGACGCCCGGGTCACGAAGGTCAGCGTGTGCACACCCGGCGGCAGCTCGTCGGCGTAGTAGCTGACGCGGTCGTCGCGCTTCTCGCTGTGCGTGAACGGAGACCAGAAGCCGTAGCGGCGTCCGTCTTCTTCGTCTTCGCTGCCTTCGCTGTCGTCGCCGTCTTCGCCTCCCTCGCCGTCGTCACCCGATGACTGCTGGTCGTCGTTCTGCCCGCCGGCGCGGGCCGTCGAGGCCAGGCTGGTGTCGACCGCTTCGAGGCCCGCCGGCAGGGGCACGTCGATGGCGACGTAGCGGCGGGCATCTTTGCTGGCGACGCGCACGCGCACCCGCACCAGGTCGCCGGCGTAAAAGGCCCGGCCCTGCTTCTTGGCGTCGTTGATGGGCTCGAACCAGCGCTGCACGACAAAGCCCTTGTCGAGGGCGTTCGTCGGCATCGTGGTCGCGGCCCGACGCAACAGTGCCGTGTAGTAGAGCGTGCCCTCGCCCTTCTTGGTGAACACGAAGGGCAGGTTGCCCTTGGCTCTGGTGTTGGTGCCGGTGACCTCGGCCATGGTCAGGCGCCTGGTGACGACGTCGAGAGAGCGGCCTTGGAAGCTCTCGGTGACCAGCGGTGTACCGCCGAGGGTGACGCTGGCATCGAAGCGCGGCGCGTCTCGCTCTTGCGTGCGCATGACCTCGCTCAGGGCCATCAACGAGAACGCCGCCTCTTGCGTGTTTCGGTAGGTGCCGTCGGCCTGCCGTGCCGTCTGCAGGAACTGCGCGAGCTTGGGGATGAACGGGTGGCCGGGCACAGCGTCGACGAGGGTCATCAAGACGATGGCGCTCGTGCGCACGTCGCTCGACCAGTAGGCCTCGAAGCGGGCGCCGCCGGGAGACGTGGGCTCTTCGAAGTGCACCTCGCGGGGCGTCTCGCGAGCGGCGTTCAAGACGGTCTGCAGCACCTTTTGCGCGGTGGCGCCATCGCGTCCGCCGGCCTTTGCGCCGACGACGAGCGCATCGGCCAGCAGGGCCCGCACGAACAGCGGCTGGGCCTCGGGCTTCTTCAGCACCGCGTCGACGATCCCTGACAGTGCCGCGCTGCGCGGCTTGCCCGCGCGGGCCAGCACAAAGGCCGCGAACACCCGCTCGGCGGTGGTGGCGGCGCGGGCCGGCTGCCAGCTGCACGACGCGAGCTTGTCGGCCAGCACCTGACGGTCAAGGTAGTTGAGCGCGGCGTCGACGACGTCGGCTTTGACGGCGAAGCCGAGCTCTCTGGCGCGCACCAGGGACAGTGTTGCGTAACTGCTGGCCCACGGGTCGGTGCACTGCGAGCCCGGCCAGTAGCGGAACCCGCCCGAGCCGCGGTCTTGCAGGGCGGTGATCGAGGCCAGGGTGCTCTCGATGACGAGGTCGGGCTTCGGGGTGCCGTGGACATCGTTGATGGAGTCACCGAGCCAGGCCGTGACCATCTTGATGTCCGCGGCCGAGCCGGGCTTGTGCACCTCGCCAAAGCCGCCCTGCAGCTCGCGCAAGGCGAGGAACGGCACCAGGCGCGACGCCTGCTGCTCGAGGCAGCCGTGTGGGTAGTCGACGAGCTGGCGCATGGCCTCCTGGTAGCCGGCCAGCGCCGTCGACCCGAGCGTGACCTCGAGCCCGCCGACGTCGGGGCGGGCGTCGCCGGGGGGCGACAAGGCCTCCTGCACGCTGGCCTCGCCGACGCCGCCCGCAGACGACACGGCGCCTGACACCGCCGTCGTCTCGACGACGACGGGCAGGTAGACCGGCACCGTGATCTTGACGCCGTCGGCTTCGCTGCCGCGCACGGCCTTGAAGATGAACGTCG
>JBKJNL010000084.1:0-6245 GCA_046593615.1 Myxococcota bacterium
ACCGGGCGCGGCGTGTTTCGCGTCCCGTTCGATCCCCTGACCGGCGCCCTCGGCACAGAGACGCAGGTCGTGACGAGCTCAGCGGTCACCGGCCTGTTCTCCTACGGGCGGCACATCTACTTCACCCGCAACCGCGACAACGATGAAGCCCCGGCCATCCTCGTGCAGGCCTCGCCGCCGGCCGCGGGCGCGTGGACGCCGACGGTGGTCGCGGCCGGCGGCTATTCTTTCGAGCACAAGGTCGAGCTCGCGGGCGGCCACATGTTCGTGCCCGCCGACCTCGACGGCACGCTGATTCGCAGCCTCGGCTTCTCGCCCACGACGTTCGCGCCGACGGCGTCGGCCCTCGTGGCCCAGCTCGACTTCGGCGGCGACGACGAGGCGGTGCTCGTGGCGGGCGACCGCGTCTACGCCTTTGAGGTCCTGCAGGGCACCATCTTCATGCGCATGAAGTAGGTCGCAGCGGCCAGCCTGGGTGCGGCGGACTGCTTCAGCCGACGGCGAAGACGACGGTGACTGTGTCGGTGCCGTCGACGCGCAAGGTCGCCACCCACCAGGGCACACGGGGCAGGGCGGCCCGCAGCGCCTGCTCCGTCGGCGCGTGGGTCACGCGGGGCACACGGGAAGACAGGTGCGGCCGACGACGCGGGCGACGCCGTTCAAAAACGCCGACGCCGCGATGTTGCCGACTTCGGCGAGCGGCCTTGCTGAGAAAGCCGGTGTGTCAGAGCCCGTGAGGGACGCCGCCGCTGGTTTCGAATCATCGATCAGAGGCGGCAGTCGCCGACGTTTTCGATGAATTCGCCGGTGCATGTCAGCGCTGCGTTGTTGTCGTCGATGCGGATTGACCGCTGGGTGCTCGTCAGCGTCGGCGCCGAGAGGGTGGTCAGGGCGGGGTTGGATTGGATGATGAAGAAGTTCGCATTCGTCAGCGTAGGCAGCGAGAGGCTGGTCAGGGCGGGGTTGGATTGGATGATGAGCTCGTTCGCACTCGACAGCGTAGGCAGCGAGAGGCTGGTCAGGGCGTCGTTGCGTTCGATGCTGAGGTCCCGCGCGCTCGCCAGCAGAGGCAGCGAGATGCTGGTCAGGGCGGGGTTGAGTTGAATAGTGAGGTCGTCCATCGCTTCCACAGGCAGCGAGAGGCTGGTCAGGGCGGGGTTGGAAGAGATTGACAGGTTAGACTGTCTCAGCGCAGGCAGCGAGATGCTGGTCAGGGCGTCGTTGAATTCGATGCTGAGGGTGATCAAAAACGACAGCGTAGGCAGCGAGATGCTGGTCAGGGCGTCGTTGCGTTCGATGCTGACGCTCACCCCCGCAAACCCCAGCTCAGGCAGCGAGATGCTGGTCAGGGCGGGGTTGAAGCGGATGGCAAGGCTCGCCACGCTCGCCAGCGCAGGCAGCGAGAGGCTGGTCAGGTCGGCGTTGGATTCGATGCTGAGGTCCCCCACGCTCGCCAGCACAGGCAGCGAGAGGCTGGTCAGCCTGGTGTTTCCTATGAGGAGGGCAAGATTGGCGCTCTGCAGGACAGGCAGCGAGAGGCTGGTCAGGGCGGGGGAAGCGATGACGAGGTTCCCCACTCTCTCCAGCGGCAGCGAGAGGCTGGCCAGGAAGTTGGATCGGATGATGATGGTGCCATCGTCCTCCCCAACCAGCACAGGCAGCGAGAGGCTGGTCAGGTCGTCGCTGTGTATGTTGAGACGTTCCGCCACCCTCGTGAGCACGGGCAGCGACAGGCTGGGGAGGGCGAAGGATTGGATGGTGAGGTTGTTCACAGTCGCCAGCACAGGCAGCGAAAGGCTGGTCAGGGCGGCGTGGTCTGCAATGGTGAGGTTGTTCAGATTCGCCAGTGCAGGCAACGAGAGGCTGGTGAGGGCGGAGGATTGGATGGTGAGGTTGCTCACATTCGCCAGCACAGGCAGCGAGAGGCTGGTCAGGGCGGGGTTCGGTTGGATGGTGAGGTTGTTCACCGTCGCCAGCACAGGCAGCGAGAGGCTGGTCAGGGCGGCGTTGGATCCGATGCTGACATCCCCCACGCTCGCCAGCACAGGCAGCGAGAGGCTGGTCAGGGCGGCGTTGGATTCGATGCTGAGGCTTTCCTGCACCGTCGCCAGCACAGGCAGCGAGAGGCTGGTCAGCAGGGGGCTGTTGTCGATGATGAGGTCCCCCACGCTCACCAGCACAGGCAGCGAGAGGCTGGTCAGGGTGTCGGCTTGGATGGCGAGGCTTCCCCCCACGGTTGTCAGCGCAGGCAAGGAGAGCCTGGTCATGCCGTTTGCGGACACCGTGATGTTGCCGGTCACCTCGCAGACGTTGGCCATCGCGAGGACGTCGAGCCCTCCTTCAATGGTGACCGAGCCTTCCACCACGAGGCACGGCTCGCCCTCGCCTTCGCCCTCGCCCTCGCCCTCGCCCTCGGCGGCCTGACCGGGTTCGATGCTCACGGAGGTTCCGTCGGGGCAGGTGATTGTCGCTCCTCCGTCGGCGTTCTGCGTGACGGTGCAGCCCTGGCCGTCCTCTCCGTCTTGACCGGCAGCGCTGTCGCGCCCGTCTCGGCCTGCGGGTCCCTGGCAGCCCGTCCCAAGTGAGAGAGACAGGAGAATGAAGAGGGTGAGACCAGCGTGCTTCATGGTGGCGCGAGACTACTGGGCTGACTTCGTCGCCACCATCGCCCAGCCCTTCGCTCCCAACATCAGCACCGGTGGTCTCGCCGAGATCGACGTCTCGAACCGTCCCCTGCGGCACTCGAACATCCGGGGGGCGGGTGATGACGCCGACGCCGTCGGCGAAATCATCCGGCCACGGAATCAGCAGTGGGCGGCGTGTTGCAGCAGGTGCTGCGCCTGCTTGAACTCATCTTCGGTCAAGGCGCCGCCGGTCATTTGCTGGATCTGATTGAGCACCGCCTGGGCCTTGCTGTTCTCGGGACGCAGCGCGCTGAAGCGATGGATGGCCTGGCGCAGCTCGGGCGGCATCGACGAGAGCGAGCGCCGTCCTTCGGCCGTGCCGGAGCCGGCGACGAGCGGCAAGCCGAGCTTGCTGAGCTCTTTGTTGATGCCCTGGGCGTCGACCTGGTCTTCGGGAAAGCTGCTCAGGTACGTCGACAGGCGACCGTGGATTTCGAGGCGCTCGCCTGTGGTGGGCGCCTCGCGCATCTGCCGCAGAAGAACGTCTGACGTCACGCGGGTTCGCGCGGTGTTGTCCCAATCGGCGCGGCGATAGCCCTGGATGGCGGAGGTGGTCATGGCTTCTGCGTCGCATTCTTTGCAAAGGCGAGTTGGGCAAGCAGACCGCCGGGAGCCTGGCCAGCGGCAGGCGGCTTGCGCTCTTCAAAGGTCACGGGGGCGAGCACGACCTGCGCGGCCTGCGCTTCGCTCTGCAGCTCTTGCAGAAGAGCGGGCGTCACGCTCGCGGCTTCGAGCAGCTTCTGGAGAGCGTCGTTCCAGCCCTCGGCAGGGCCGAGCTGCGAGATGAATGCCTCGACCGAGGTCCGCAGGGGACCTTCGAGCACAAAGCCCTCGTGCTGCTCGGCGATCGACCAGGCCACCAGGGGCACGAGCACATCGCGCTGGGCGGCGGGCAACCGGGTCACCCGCTCGATGAACGCGAGGGCCGCGCTCACCGTCGGCCTGCGACGCTGGCCACGTGTTGCAGCAGGGACGCGGCCTGAGACAGCTCGGTGTCGCTCATGAACGCGCCGACGGTGTTGCGAATCTGGCCGGCCATCCCGGCCACAGCGTCGAGCTGACCCTGCGAGCGGGCCAGCGGCGACATCTCGTTGAACGTCACATGGTCGAAGGAGCGGCGGTTGTTGGCGGCTCTCATGAGCCCATCAAGACGGCTGGTCGACATCGATCACCTCGGTGCCGACGCTAATGGCCCCGGTGGCCGTCGGCAACGTCTGCGACCCCGCAAAGGTTTCTGTCAGCTGAACGCAGGAGGCCGGTGGTCGAAGCCACCGAGGGCCTGTTCGAGTTGGCGCGCCACCGCGATGAGCAGCGCGTCGTCGCCGCGTCGCGCGGCCACCTGAACGCCGAGCGGTTGGGCAACGCCGTCGACGCACACGGGCACGTTGATGGCGGGCTGGCCGCTGGCGTTGAAGCCGGCGGTGAACACGCCGAGCGGGATGCTCTTTTTGAACGACGTCTCGGGGTCGGGGTGACGCCAGCTGCCCACGAGCGGTGGCAACGACGCCACCGTCGGTGTCACGTGCAGGTCGGCGTCGCCCCACCACCCGTCGATCGTCGCCGTGCACTGCGCGAGCAGGGCCGCGGCGCTCTCTTCGGAGACACCCTGGCCGCGCAATCGCAGCCACGACGTGATCGGCTGCAGTCGCCCTCTGAGGGCGCGCGGCACCGGCGCCGACGCGAGCGTGCGGAACCACAGCGGCATGAACTCCGGCAGCCCGAGCGGAATCGGTCCAGTGTCGCTGACGTCGTGGTCGAGGCCCTTCAGAGCGTCGGCGACGACGCGGGTGGCGCGCACCATGGCTTCGTCGACGGGCGCCAGCACGGGCTCGCTGCTCTCGAGCAGCAGGCGCACCTTGAGCTGCTTCGGCACCGGCGTCGTGCGCTGAAAGCGATCGTCTTTGGCGAGCAGCTGCAGCAGAGCGGCCGCGTCGTCGACGAAGTGCGTGAGCGGTCCTTCGACCGAGAGGCGCAGCTTGTCGGTGGGTGAGGCGTGGTGCAGGGCGCCACGGCTCGCCTTGAACCCGAAGAGGCCGCACATCGCCGACGGAATGCGGATCGATCCGCCGCCATCGCTGCCGTGTCCGACGGTGACGAGCCCGGCGGCGACGGCGGAGGCGGTGCCGCCGCTCGATCCGCCGGCGGTGGTGGCGGTGTTCCACGGGTTGCGCGTGGGCGGGTGGGTGTCGGGCTCGGTGAACGGCATGGCACCGAACTCCGAGGTGGCGAGCTTGCCGAGGATGACGACGCCGGCCTGGCGCAAGCGCCGCGTGTTGCTGCCGTCGACGGGGGCGATCATGGGTCCGAGCGCGCGCGAGCCGGCGCGGATGGGCATGAGCCGCACGGGGTAGAGGTCTTTGATGCCGAGGGGCACGCCCCACAGCGGCGACGGCGTCATCCGGCCTGCCCGGCGGGCCTGATCGAGGCGCCGCGCGTTGCGGCGGGCGCGGAAGCCCGCGACGTGCACAAAGGCGTGCAGGTTGTCGTTGTGGGCCTCGATGCGCTGCAGAAAATAGTGGGTGGCCTCGAGCACCGACAGCTCGCCGCGCTGAAGCAGCGTCGACAGAGCGGTGGCCGACAGGCGATGCAGCGCGTTTGGGTCGGCCATGGCGGCCGACATGGCACCGTCGACGCGCTGGCTCAAGCTGTTCGGCCGAGCGCCTCGACGCAGCCGGCGCCGACAACATCAACCCGATCGCCGGGCGTGCGTTGCATCGGTGATGTGACAAGTTGCGAACGTGCACGCCTTTTGTGACGCGCGACGCCATCGACGCCATCGACGCCATCGACGTCGTCCAGCGGTCTTCCCGCCGGCGCCCGCTCCTGGGCCCGGTTCGTTTTCGCGCGAAAGGCACGGGCTCGCGCGTCTCAACGCCTGGTGCTTGCTCTTGATCCTGACCCAGTCCTGTCAGCTGCGCGCCCCCGGCAATCCCGGTGTGCCGGCGTTCTCGGTCGATGTGGCCTATGGCGATGACGCGATCCTTCCGCCGGGGTCGGCGACCGGTCTTGCCTGGCGCACCGACGCCGGTCCCTCGTTCGCCACCATCCGCGAAGAAGCCACCGGCTTCATCGAGGTCTTTGACGACCCTCCCGGCGCAGCGCTCGAGGTCTATGGCGACGTCGGCCGCCTCGACTTCTTTCGCGGCACCTTTGACGACCTCGAGCGGGTCGCGAAGGGCGAGCCGCCAGACGAGCGCGTCGCGCGCAGCCGCTCGAGCCTGTGGTGGGTCCACGACCCCGACCGCGTGGCGGTGGCGCCCGTGGCTGAAGCCGCCTTCAACTTCGACGGCCACCCCGTGGCGCTGCTGGTCGACAGCGGCGATCCAGACGCCCGCCGCTGCGGCGACAACGTCGTCGCCGACGCGCTGCCCGCCTGCGCCGACTGTCGCTTCGACGAGCACGCGCTCGCCGACGAAGACCCCTGTTGCGCGAGCTTGCGCGCGGCCTTTGACGCCTGCCGCGCGGTGGTGGCGAGCCAGACGGGTGAGCAGCAAGAGCTGCCCGCGTTGGTGCGGGTGCTGCCGTGACCCACGCCGCGACAGCCGCAGGGCCGGCGGTCGA
>JBKJNL010000106.1:0-8376 GCA_046593615.1 Myxococcota bacterium
TGGCGAAGCCGAAACAAGAGATATGGTGGGGCGACGACGACACAGAAGACATCTTCTTCCAGCTGTTCAGCTATACCCGCTCTCCCTACTACCTTGGTCGTGCCGGCAACACCGAGGGCGGCAAGATTGCTCCATATCGCTCGACCATGCAGGTCCATCTGACGGTCGTCGCCGGCGGGACCCAGCTCGCCGAAAGCGCGGTCTTCTCCACGAATGAGAATCTCTCCTCGTTGTCGTCGAACCCGTACTTCCCGCACACGGTCCGGACGAACGAGACCAAGCAATGCGCGCGATGTCACACGCTTGTCGACGCGCACGGCCGGATCGCGAACGACCACTTCATCACGGAAGCTACGGCACAAGGCACGGGCCGCTACCAGAACCTCGGTGACTGGGCCGTCGTCGCGACCAGCGCAGGGCTCGATCTCCTCGACTTGAAAAAGGAAGCCGTCGGCAACGTCACGTTCCCCGGCTTCGACTTCTCAGACAAGAACGTTGCCGGGGAGAAGCGCCGTCGCGTTTCGTTGGACCTCGACACCGACGATGACGCCGCCGTCGTGAACCCGGCCTTTGACATCGCTTTCCAGCGCGGGGTCTCTTTGCAGAACGGCTCCGGCGACGTCACGGACGTGGCGATCGTCGGTCATGGCCGCGGCGTCTCCATCGTCGACGTCTTCGGCCGGGACAACAATGACTTTGGCATCGGCGGCGGACGGGACCCGTCGATCGGAATGCCCCCCACAGAGCTCGCACGCATTGAAACGCTTGGCCCGGTGAAGAGCGTTGATGTCGTAGAGGCCGCCGCCTCGCAAACCTCGACGTTCATCGTGGTCACCGACGAAGAAATCGCTGTCCTCGACTATCGAACAGCGCTCGACGTCAACGTTGCGACGGGGAAGGGCAGCGCCGGCTCGCTGAATCTCCTCGATCCCGACGCTGGCACCGACGACGACGATGATGAAGACGTCGTCGTCGACGGCGGCCCCCGGAGTGCCGAGCAGGGCACCGTCATCGTGGGGACGTTGCCCCATGGGCTCGACGCGCCAACTCGCATCCGGCTCTATGGTCGGTTCGCCTTTGTCACGCACGCGCAAGGCCTTGCCGTCTTCGAGCTCGACGACGCCCCCGCCGCTCGACGGTCGGACGTCGATCTGGGCGCCCCTCTCACGCAGCTGGTGAATTTCGAGACGCGCCGGCCTGCGCTCGATGTCGTGATCCAGGGTCGCTTTGCCTTTGTGGCCACTGGCGAGGGCGGCGTCGAGATCTTCGACGTCGGCCCTGTCGTCTATCCGCTCAAAGAGAGGGAGGGAGCACCTTCGCCGGTGAGCCGGCAGCCCGTCGCGCGTGCGCTGATCGATCTTCAGCAGCCCGCGGACAGCCGCGGGGTGGCCATCTGGGGGAGCCGCCTCGTCGTGGCCGACGGCCGAAACGGCCTTCGTGTCCTCGACATGTCAACACCCGCGGACCCGCGCCTCGAGGAGACCATCAAGAACATCCCAGGCGGAGGTGAGATCGACAACGCGTCCTCCGTCGTCATGGCAGAGGTGCCGACGCGAACCTTCGCGGTCGTTGCCAATGGAGCCCAGATTCACGCGGTGAACCTCACGCCTGTCGTCGACTTTCGCACGCAGCTCAAGGCCGCTGCCGACAATCCTGATGCGACCCGGGGCTTCCGCATGTCCTTCGAGCGATGGGATCCCCTGACACCCTTCGACCCGAAGAACGCTACGCGTCAGATCTTCACCTTCCCAGCGAGCGGCAACGTCGTCGCCATCGCGAGAGGGCTCGCCCTAGACGCCATCGCTGACAAAGGTGGCCGTCGATTGCGCGACTCCTGGGCAATCGGCGCCCGGCCGCTCGAGCAGCAGACGATCGCGAGGATGCGCTCCGTCGTCGTCCGTGAGGTGCCAAACACCAAGGACACTCGCGGAGATGGGCTTGGCTGCATCGTTCGCGATGGCGACGAAGGGACTGTCACTGTCCATGACGACGGCCGCTGCGTCCCCCAGGAGCCATAGATGAAACAGGAAGATGTGGGGAATCCCCTCACGGACGCGCTGCGCAGGGTGGCCAGACAGGAAGCGACCCTCGCTGGCGTCCACGCCGAACGGCGCAACCTCAAATGGTTCCTGGTGCTCGCAGCGCTGGGCCCAGTGCCAGCCTGGGTGCTCTCCAGCTGGCGCATGGCCCTCGCTGTGGCAGGCGGATTCATGCTCTTCTATGTTGTTGGGCGGTATTTGAATTTCATGCACGTACGTCATGCATCGCAAGACGTGGTCGGAGCCCGGGTGGATTTGATCCGGCTGGAGAAGCGAACATCGAGCCGAGGCCACAGCTGACCGCGATCTGACCGGCCGGCGCCGCTTCGCCACCGTAGAACTCATCATGCTGCAGCAACGCACACCTGGCTGGGTCCTGATTGGCGTCATGCTGCTGTCGTGCATTTCAGGCTGGGTGAACGCCGTGGGCCTGCTGGGCGTCTTTCACGAAGCGCTAACCCACGTGACCGGTACCGTGACGCAGACCGCGATTGCCTTTGGCCAGGGTGACCTGGGAAAGGCGCTTCGGGCTTCTGTCGTCGTCGTTGCTTTTTTCGGCGGCGCGGTTCTTTCGGGAATCATTATTGGATCTTCCGAACTGAAACGCGGGCGCCACTATGGTGTAGGCCTCGTCGTGGAGGCCGTCCTGTTGACCGTGGCGTGGGCCTGCTTCAGGTCGGCAACTCCCGGCGGGGACGCCACCGCCTCGGCAGCGGCAGGTCTGCAGAATGGGCTGCTGACAACATGGAGCGGAGCGATTCTGCGCACGACGCACGTGACGGGCGTCGTCACGGATATTGGCGTGGGCATCGGCTACCTGCTCAGGGGGCAAGGCATCACGAGGCGTTTTCTGCTCCAGGTTGGCATCGTGGTCGGCTTCTTCTTTGGCGGCGTCCTCGGCTGCGAGACCTGGACGCGCTTCGGGCCCAACGCGCTCTTCGGTCCCATTGCGCTGTGTCTTCTTGCTGCCTGGGCCTACGTGGCATCGCTTCATCAACCGAGTCCGGCGTGAAGTTGACGTGCGCAGCGACTGGTTCGACGGGTAGCGCTTGCGTTGCCGCGACTGGCCCGCGCCGTGGACATCGCGGATTATCGAACGTGAAAACGCGCAGATTGAGAGCGAAGTGACCCTGCTTCGAGGGCCGTCACTGCCAGCTGCATCGCATCACACGCGCCGCGGGTGTGGGGCGACATCAGCGGTTGCGATGCAATCGCCTGCGCCGACGCGCCCAACACACCCAGCACGTTCCTCGGCTTTGTCTCGATGCCCGCTTGTGGCCAAAGCGCCGACGACGAAGAGAGGCGCGCTCGCCCCCACCGCACGAGCCTCGACGCCAGCTGGACGCGCGGTCCCGCAGCGAGTTCCTCATCGTTGCGCCGATCATGGGCGAGGACGACGTCACCGAGGTTGGGGTCGGCCGCACACAAGCGCCGGCCTCCGCCTTGGACCAATTGGGACCGTCAGCGGATCCCCACCTTGAGGTTGTCGACAACGCTGGTGACATCAGGAGCAGCCAGGCAGCGTGCGAGGCGTCCTCCATTTGCGCGCGCCGCTCGAGTCAGCGCGCGCCGGCCTCGACGTTGACAGCGGAGCCTCCTTCAGTGACGGCGACTCGCTTCTTCACCGCGATCACGCTGTCCGGGTTGAGCGAGATCGAGTCGATCCCGGCTTCGACGAGCAGCTCTGCGAAACCGGGGTGGTCGCTCGGCGCCTGGCCGCAGATGCCGACGGGCCGTCCCGCTGCGTGAGCGTCGGCGATAACCATGCGGATAAGGCGAAGGACGGCCGGATCGCGTTCGTCGAACAGCGGCGCCAACAGCTCGGAGTCGCGATCGACGCCGAGCGTGAGCTGCGTGAGATCGTTGCTGCCGATGGAGAAGCCGTCGAAGCGCTTCGCGAAGTCCGACGCGAGCAGCACGTTCGAGGGCACCTCGCACATCACGTAGACCTTCAGCCCCCTTTCACCGCGCTGCAGGCCGTTCTTTGCCATGACATCGAGGACGCGGTCGGCTTCGCCGAGCGTGCGACAGAAGGGGATCATGACGATCACGTTGTCGAGTCCAATCGTCTCGCGGACCATGCGGATGGCCGCGCACTCGAGCGCAAAGGCTGCACGGTAGCGGTCGCTGTAGTAGCGAGACGCTCCGCGGAAGCCGATCATGGGGTTCTCCTCGCTCGGCTCGAACTGCTTGCCGCCGAGCAACCCGGCGTATTCGTTCGTCTTGAAGTCGCTCATGCGCACGACGACGGGACGCGGGTACTGTGACGCGGCCAGCATGCCGATGCCGCGGGCGAGCGTCTCCACGAAGAAGCGAGGCTTGTCCGGGTAGTCGCGGCACAGCTCCTCGATCTGCTTGCGATCGCCCGCGTCCTTGAGCTCGTCGAAGCGCACGAGCGCCATCGGATGGACACGGACCTCGTCGCTGATGATGAACTCGATGCGAGCGAGGCCAATGCCATCCGTGGGAAAGCGCCACCACTGAAACGCCGACGCGGGATCGGCGAGGTTCATGAGGATCTTCGTCTTCGTCTGCGGGAGCGCCGCCAGCGCCACGCGCTCTGTCCGGAAGCGCAGCGTGCCCTGGTAGACGACGCCTTCGTCGCCGCCGGCACAGGACATCGTTACCGCCTCATCGTTCTTCAGGGTCTTGGTCCCCGAGCCGGTGCCGACGATCGCGGGGATCCCGAGCTCACGCGCCACGATCGCCGCATGGCAGGTGCGTCCGCCGTGGTCGGTGACGATGCCGGCCGCGCGGCGCATGATCGGCACCCAATCCGGGTCCGTCATCTCAGCGACGAGAATGGAGCCTGGCGTGAAGCGCGCGAGCTCCGCGGCGCTGTTGATGACGCAGGTCTTGCCGGTGGCGATGGCGCCGCCGATGCTCCGCCCCTTGGCCAGCACCTCTCCTTTCTCGGCCAACGAGTACGTGACGAGCTCCGCGGCTCCCTTGAGCGAGTGCACCGTCTCGGGCCGTGCCTGCACGATGTAGAGCTTTCCGGTTTCACCGTCCTTTGCCCACTCGATGTCCATCGGCGTCGGGTGCCCGGCGCGCTCGGACGAGTGCTGTTCGATTGTGACGGCCCAGCGCGCGAGCTCGAGCGCCTCGTCGTCGTTGAGCGAGAAGCGCCGGCGCTCGCGCTGCGGCGTGTCGAGGTTTTTTGTCGTCTTGCTGCCGCCCGCGGCGAAGACCATCGTCTTCTCCTTTGCGCCAAGGACGCGGCGGAGAATGGGGCGCTTGCGCACGTCGGCGAGCGCGGGCTTGAAGACGATGACCTCGTCGGGGTTGACGGCGCCGCCCACGATGTTCTCCCCGAGCCCCCACGATGACGTGATGGTGACCACGTTGGGAAAGCCGGTCTCTGTGTCGAGCGTAAAGATGACGCCGCTTGAAGCCAGGTCGGAGCGCACCATCTTCTGCACGCCGACCGACAGCGCGACCTTCATGTGATCGAAGCCGTGTGCGTCGCGGTACACGATCGCCCGATCGGTGAAGAGCGACGCCAGGCACGCACGAAAGGAATCGAGGAGCTCGCCGTCGCCGCGCACGTTGAGGAACGTCTCCTGCTGACCCGCGAAGCTCGCCTCCGGCAGGTCTTCAGCGGTCGCGCTGCTGCGGACCGCCACGCTCACGCGCTCGACGCCCTCGCGGCGGCACAGCTCGGCGTACGCGTTGAGGAGCGCGGTGCGCACGCCATCAGGGACCGCCGACGACCGCATCCGGAGTCGGATTGCGTGGCCGACGTCGGCGAGCTCGCGCTTGCCGTCCTTCAGCGCGGCCAGCTCGCTCGAGATGAACGGGCGCAGCTCGCTGTCATCGAGGAAGCGCCAGTAGGCGTCGGCGGTCATGGCAAATCCGGGCGGGACGCGGATGCCCGCTTTGGCCAGCTCGCAGATCATCTCGCCGAGCGAGGCGTTCTTCCCGCCGACCCGGGGGATGTCAGCGAGGGAGACGTCCTCGAACCAGGCGACGAACGGAGAAGGCGTTTGTTGGGTGGTCATGACCTCGGCGAAGCGATCGCCGTGCCAGCGTGCTGTGGCAGCTTGCGTTGGCGGCGACGGCACGGCGAGTGCTCTCGCACCACAGATGGAAAACGACCTGCAGACGGTTCACGGTGTCACCGTCACGATCGTCGGCGCAGGCCACGTCGGCAGCACCTTTGCGTATTCGCTGCTGCTGAGCGGCCTCGCGGAGGAGATCGTGCTGATCGACCAGGACCACGCGCGGGCGGAAGGCGAAGCGATGGACATCGCGCATGCGGTGGCCCTGGAGCGCCCGACCCGCGTCCGCGCGGCGCGTCTGGAGGACGCCCCGGCCGCGGCGATCACAGTCATCACGGCCGGCGTGGCACAGCGGCCGGGCGAGACGCGTCTCGACCTCGTGCAGCGCAACCTCGCGATCTTTCGTGAGCTCGTGCCGCGCCTCGCGCAGCGGAGTCCCGATGGGATCCTGCTGGTCGCAACGAACCCGGTCGACGTCATGACCTGGGTGACGCTGCAACTGTCTGGTCTCGATCCGCGGCGCGTGTTCGGCTCGGGGACAGTGCTCGACACCGCTCGCTTGCGCGCGCTGCTCAGCGAGCGCTACCAGGTCGACAGCCGCAGCATCCACGCGCACGTGATCGGCGAGCACGGTGACAGCGAGGTCGTCGCGTGGTCGCTCGCCAACGTCGCCGGCACGGCGCTCACCGAGTTCTGCGCATCGCGCGGAATGAAGTGCGATGCGGCGACGATGAACGAGATCGTCGAGGAGACGCGCGGCGCCGCCGGCGCCATCATCGAGCGCAAGGGCTCGACCGCCTACGCGATCGGCTCGGCGCTCACGCGAATCGTCGAGGCGATCATCCGAAACGAGCGCAGCGTGCTGTCGGTCTCGAGCGTCCTCACGGGCACCTTTGGCATCAAGGACGTTTGCCTGAGCCTCCCGAGCGTCGTCGCCCGCAGCGGAATCGTGCACGTGATCGAGCCGTCGCTGGCGCCCCAGGAGCTGCACGCCTTGCGGGAGTCGGCGGCGGTCCTGCAGAAGACGATCGCGACGATCACGCTGTAGCTGGCGCGAAGAAAGATGGAGCGCTTCCGCTCGTGCGCTTCCGCTGCGTGAGGGCTGACTCGACTTCATGGACGCGCTCTCGTCGCTGCACAACGTCAACGTGCGCATCATCGCGTTCCTCGACACGCACTCGACCCGGGACCGTCTTCCGGACACGGTCGAGTCGCCAGACTCCCACGGTGAGCGCGTCTCAGAGACCATTGCCGAGCGCCAGACCTCTGCGCTGGGCCGAGCTCAGCCCCCTGGAGCGGTGGTCGCGATCGCTCGATTGCGCGGAGCGCAGATCGCCGCGAGGGTGGACAGCGCCTCAATTGCGCTCCTCCGGCCGGCGCTCGCGTGTGCGATGTCGTTCATCGACACGAGGCCGATCGGCCGCGAGTGGCCGTCGACGACCGGGAGGCGGCGAACCTGCGCACGGCCCATCACTTTCTCCGCATCAGCGATCTCGTCGCTGGGCAAGCACGTGAGCACCGTCTTCGCCATCGCGTCGCCGACAAAGATCGACTGCAGGCTTCGCCCTGACGTGTACGCCGCCATGCAGAGGTCGCGGTCCGTGATCATCCCGATCAAGACGCCGTCGGCGTTGACGACGGGGAGCGCGCCGCAGTCGTTCTCCCACATCAAGCCGGCTGCACCGTGGGCGGTGTCGCTCGCGCGGCACGTGATCACAGGTTGATTCATGACTTGCTCGATCTTCATGACGGGCCTCGCGGGTGGTGGTTTCCTCGTGGGAAAGAGCACTGCCCGTACCAAGGACCACGAGCGCTCGACCGCCGCTAGAGCGAGCGACCGACGTCAGCAGCTCTCGACCGAAGACGCTCGGCTGCGAGCCTTCGCCATGCGCGCGCGTCCGCGCAGAGTGGCACCGAGGTTGCGTTCATTCTCTCGGAGGCAGCCATGATCAGCACGACCAAGCCGCTCACGAAGACCGCAGACGACCCCCGAGAGATCGACCCGGTGTGCGGGATGGAGATTCCCAGGGACGCTGCCCCTGCCGAGCTCTACGTCGATGGCGATCACCACTACTTCTGCAGTGAAGCCTGCAAGCGGCGCTTCGAGTTGGAGCCGGCGCGTTAGGGCCCTCGGATGAACAAGTCGATCAGACCGATCGACTTCCCGTTGATCCCGTGATCTACGGGGGCGGTGTCGCCCGAGCATCTGGTCCGCAAGAAATTTCGCGCGCTCAAGGGCTCGATGGATGAGCGCGTGACTCGGCTCTGGGCCGGGGCCGAGGCTGAAGCAATCGGCCACGGGGGCATCGCCGCTGTCGCCCGGGCTACCGGCCTCG
>JBKJNL010000032.1:0-3833 GCA_046593615.1 Myxococcota bacterium
GTGCGGATCGTTCATCCGCTCGAGGACCTTCAGCGCGCCCTTGGTCGGGTGGTAGGCGCGGTCGACGAGGAACAGCTCTTGTTCGGCGCCGATGCGCGAGACGCCGCGCTCGAAGAGATTCTCTTTCTCCATGCGCTCGAGCGCCTGCAGGTCGCGCAGCAGCGCGGACATGTACTGGCGTCGGCCTTCGCCTTCGAGATCGCCTTGAACCTTCTTGTGCGCGCGTGTGTCGTCCATGGCGGTCATCCTCTCGTCTCGGCCGGTGTCGTCGACGGCGGACTTTGCCGGTACGCAACGCCCGAAAGCAACGGCGCGGCGCGGTCGTCCCACGGCTGGTCGCTTCAGCGGTCGGCGAGATCGTCAAACAGGCGTTCGGGAGCGCCGCCGGTCAGCGGATGTGGCTCACTCGCCACCCTGGGGAGCGCCGGCCGCGCGCTTGAGATCCGCGAGGCCAGCGACGAGGCAACGACGTTGATGGGTGCCCCTCCTATCCTATGGGGAGGGCTCGTGGGCCGCAGCCGTCGCCGTCGCCGCCGAGAGCACCTCGTCGAGCTTCTTGCCCCAGGCAAAGCGTGCGGGGTTGCTCTTGCCATCGGCGAGGGCATCGAAGTGCTTCTGGCCGCACTCGAGCTTGGCCCGCTCACGGTCGCGCAGGTCGTGCCCGAAGATCGTGCCTTTGGTCTCGATGACGAAATACAATTGTTCGCTGCCATCATCTCGATTGACGACGATGGCCCAGTCCGGGTTGTAGCTGCCGAGCGGCGTCTGGATCTGGAATTTGGCCGGCAGCTTTGCGTACAGCTTGATCGCCGGATTCTTCTCGAGATCGTCGACGAAGGTCCGCTCGACCTGGGAGTCGCACTTGACGTGCTCGTGGACCGACTTCTCCGCGGGCACGCAGCCGTCGAGGTGCGCCTTGAGCTCGTCGTCGGCGAACAACTCTTGTACGAAATATTGTGCATCACCGATGCGCTCGTATTTGATGCCGTCGACGATCGCGCTGCGCTTGCAGCCATCGATGACCTCGCCGGCCTGGGTGAGAAAGCGCGAGGGGTTGGCGCGCAGCTCGTCGAGTCGGCCGCTGTCGATGAGGATGCGCGCCAGGCTCTTTCGCGTCAGGCGCGTGCTCTTCTCGAGCTCGGTGAGCACGTCGGGGATGGGCAGGTCGTGCTCGGTGATCTCCCGCGAGATGGCCTCGGTCTTTGCGGTGCCGACGCCGCCGCGATCGATGTTCACGTCGGCCACCTCGGTGCGGATGCGCGCCCGCGGCACCGGCGGCGCCTTCTTCAGCGCGGTGATGCAGCTTTGCAGCAGCTTCTCGTTGTCGAACTGCACGCGGTACTGCGTCTTGTGCTTGATGCGCTCCCACAGGGCGAGAAAGGCATCGTCTTGCAGCACGCGCTGCCGCGTGGCGATCGACACGCGGGTGGCGTTGGCGTCCTTGATCTCGAGAGTGCGGGCGCGGCGGGTCAACACCCCGACGATCGCCGCACGCAACGGCAGAAATGTCTCGGGCAGGAAGTGCTGGTCGTGCTGCAACGCGAAGCGCAGCTTCTCCTGCACCTTGCCGTGGGTGTCGACGTACTCCTCGGCGTGCAGGAACTCCCACAGCTCGCGGGACTTCTCGGCGCCGAGCACCGCCGTCGTGTCCTGCGGGTGCTCCGGGTCGATGACCGGCAGGTGCGCGAAGTCGTGGGCCTCGACGACGCCGAATCTGACGCCGGTCTCTTGCTCCATCTCGCTCTGCAGCTCTTTGGCAAACTTCTCGTAGCCCTCATTGGCGACGACGGTCAGGACGTTGACGCCTTCGTCGCGCACCCGGGCCCCGTGCTGGTCGACGCACAATCGCAGGCCGCGGCCGATGGTCTGACGACGCTTGCCCTCGCTGCCGATGTCGCGCAGCACGCAGATCTGAAAGACGTTGGGGTTGTCCCAGCCTTCGCGCAACGCTGAATGCGAAAAGATGAACCGCAATGGCTCGCTTTTGCTCAGCAGTTTTTCTTTGTCCTTCATGATCAGGTCGTAGGCGCGCTCTGCCGCCTCTCGTCCCGCCTGGTTGTTCTCGGCCGTGTCGATGAGCCGACCCTGCTTGTCTTGCGAGAAGTAGCCGTCGTGCAGCTTGCCGACATCGACGTCGAGCACGAGGCCTGTGGTGGTGCCGGTGAAGAGGTCGCGGTGCTCTGCGCTCGACGCCGCCTTTTTCCACTCCTCTTCGAACACCAGCGCCAGGGGGCCTTTCTGCGCGGTGTCGCTGTCGTAGAGGCGATAGTCGCTGACATGCTCGACGAAAAAGAGGCTCAAGACCTTGATTCCACGGGGATTCAAGATCCTCTCTTTTCGCAGGTGCTCGTCGATGGTGCGACGGACCATCGCCCGCTGCAGGTGCACGAAGTCGACGCCGCCGAGGGTCTGGCCCGGCTTGAGCCAGACCGCCTCGACGCCGGGCAGCTTGACCTCGAGCAGCTCCCCTGGTTTGTCAGTCGTGCCGGCCTTGATGGTGCCGATGCGGTGGTTCTCGTAGAGCACGCGGCCGGTGGTCTCTTGCAGGTCGTCGCCGTCGCCGACCGTCTTCTTCGACCGCTTCACGTCGCGCCGGCCCAGCACATCGACCTCCACGATCGCCTTTACCGTGCCGTCTTCCTGTTTGGTTTTCAGGAAACGGAGGTAGGGCTTGTTCTGGGTATCTTCGCTGGTCAATCCCGCAATTTCGATGCGCTTTACCAACTTCTTTTCGTAGGCGTCGACCGGGTCCAGCCGATACACCATGTCATAGGCGTTTCTGTGGGTCGCCGAGTAGCGCAGCATGCACAGCGGCTTCAGCTTCTTGAGCGCCTCAAAGCCCTTCTCGCCTTCGACGCTCTGGGGCTCGTCGACGATGACGATGGGGCGCGTACCCTGGATGAGGTCGACGGGGCGGTCGTCGCCGAGGTCTTCGCGCTGTTGGTAGAAGATGTTCTCCTTGCGCACGATGGCGGCGATGGTCGTGACCATGATGCGGATGTCGGCGCTGATGGCGAAATCGCGCACGTCGCCCAGCTTCGCTGAGTCGTAGACAAAGGATCGCACCGGCACACCGGCATACAGTGATCTGAAGTGTTCTTGCGTGATCTGCAGTGTCTTGTATACGCCCTCACGGACGGCGATCGAGGGCACGACGATGATGAACTTCGTGAAGCCGTACAGCCGGTTGAGCTCAAAGACGGTGCGCAAGTAGACGTAGGTCTTGCCGGTGCCGGTCTCCATCTCGACGGTGATGTTGAGATCGTCGGGCGACAGCGTCGTCGTCTGCGCCAGCCCGTTCTTCAGCTGCACGGCCCGGATGTTGTCGAGCAGCTCGTCGTCGAGGCGCGTCAGGCGGTTGCCGATGCCCTTCTGGGCCAACAGCCCGAACTGCCGGCCGTCGTGGGCGGTGACCGAGAACTCCGAGGTGAGGATCTCCTGCCCCTTGAACACGCCGGTGACGGCGTCGATGGCTTGACGCTGGAAGTCCAGGTTGGGTTCGAATTGCAGCTTCATCATGCCGGACCCTCGGGCGTGTCTTGCGGCTCTTCACCGCATTGGTCGAATGCCAGTCGTCCTGCGGAGACCACGTTTCTGCTCAGTCGGCCTGCGGAGACCACGTCTCTGCTCAGTCGTCTTGCGGAGACGACGTCTCTGCTCGAACCGCTCCGGCTGCCCAGCAGCCATCTCCCCCGGCCCCTCTTCCGCGGGCGCGGCCTTGACCTTTTTGGCTCTCCGCTGAGGGCTGGCCGCTGCGGAAGAGGGGAGGAGAGAGCTTGCTCCATCGTTGTCGCCGTTCGACGGATTGCAGATGTCTTCATGGCGCTGCGACC
>JBKJNL010000063.1:0-2570 GCA_046593615.1 Myxococcota bacterium
ACCGGGAAGCGGTTGTGCAGGGCTTCGCCGTTTTCACCGCTGAACGCCGTCCAGTCGCGCTCGGTGTATTCGCCGAAGTCGTGCATCCAGCCGTCGTAGCCGAGGGCCAGCGAGCGCCGCAGCAGGTCTTGAAACCACGACACGCCCGCCGGATTCGTCAGGTCAATGGTCGCCAGCGTTTGCGCCGACCCACTGATGAAGAAGGTCTCGCCGGGCTGCGCATTGCGGTCGAGGAGGAACAGGCCGTTGGTGGTGCCAAAAGCCAGGTCCTCTGCGCCCGACGCAATGGACGTTGAGACGTAGGGGTTGTTGTAATCCAACACCTTGTAGCCCCACTCATGGGCGGCGGCGGTCCAGGAGAGGATCTCGGGCTCGCGGCCGAGCTCGGAGCGGGCGGGCAGCATGTGCAGCGCGTCGTCCATGCCGGTGGTGGGCACCTTGAAGCGGCGCAGCATCTCGTGCTCGAGCTCGTTGTCGATGCCGAGGGCCGCCGAGGTCACGCGGGCAAAGATGTTCACCCGACGACGAGGTCCCCACGCCCACGGGGCGGGAATCATCGGCCGGCCGGTGTCTTGTGTGTAGAGGTCGAGCATCTGCAGCGGCGCGTCGGACACGTACAGAACAACGTCGAGGGCTGAGCCGTTGACGGTGAAGCGGCCGGCGTCGTGGCGCTCAGCGGCGAAGCAGGCCTCGGTGCGGCGCGTGGTGTCGAGGTGCGCGCCCCAGCCCGCCGTCGATGGAAAGAACGGCACGGGGAAGTAGGTCATCGAGCGGCCATTGGGCGCCGGGTTCTCGGCGCCGACGGGCGTGTCTTCGCCGCGGCCCAGGCCGCCCTCTTCGGCCCAGGCGTAGAGGCACTCACCGCGGTGATCGAGGGGACCGAAGCGCTCGCCGCCGCCAAAGAAGTGGTCGTCGCCGTCGACGACGAAGCCCAGCGTGAGCTTGTCGAGGTTCTCTCTGGCGACGTCGCCGGTCTTGACCGCCGCCGACAGGCGCACGCGCCGGCCCTGCACCGAGACCGAGAACGTGGCTTCGTGGCCGTCGTCGTCGACGAGGGCGACGGTGGCGTCGTCGGCGTCGTGCGCGCCGAGCGTGCCCTTGGTGAACGCGTGCCAGCCCTCGACGTTTTCGACGTAGCTGTCCCAGCCGGGCGAGAGCACGACCTTTTCGGTCCAGTTGTCGTGGCCCGCCGACAGCGCGGCGTAGCGGCCCGAGGCGTCGACGAGGCTGTCAAAGATGGCGGCGCCGGCGGCGTTCTTCACGACGTAGCGAAATGGCTGCAGCGTGACGTCGACGGAGGCGTCGTCGGAGCGCACCGTCACCGACGTGGGCGCCGGCTTGGCGCTGCAAGCAACACCACTGACAACACCGCTGGCGATCACGGCGCTGATGACGACGAGGGGCGCGAGACGCAAAAAAGAGGAGCGCAACATCGGCCGAGGTTGCTCTGCGGCGCCGTGCCCGACAACGGGGCACGTCGTCGTGCCCCACGGGGGCGCACTCAGGGATGCAGCACGATCTTGCCGGTCATGCGCCCGCCCTGGCTCATCTGGTGCGCGCGCTCGGCGTCGACGAGCAGCATCCGCTCAGCGATGTTGATGCGCACCTGGCCCCGGGCGATGGCGTCGACGACGGCCTTGAGCCGCTTCGTCGTCGAGCGTCCGAGGACCATCTTTGTGCTGAAGGGCGGCACGAGGATCTGCACCAGCGCCGCCACCGACTCGCCGGCGACGACGACGTGGCGGCCGCCGCTGACCAGCATCGATCGACAGGCCGCGGCCGAGTAGCCGCCGACGCAATCGACGATGACCTGGAAGGGGCCGTGCGGCTTCGCCTGCGCGAGCGCGTCGCCCGCGCCGTAGTCGACGACGACATCGGCGCCGAGGCCCTGCACGAGGGCGACGTTCTTTGCCGAACAGACGCCGACGACGAAGCCGTTCTGCACGTGCTTGGCGATTTGCACCGCGACCTGGCCGACGCCGCCCGAGGCGCCGAGCACCAGGGCTTTGTCGCCGGCCTGGCATCTGCCGATCTCGACCACCGACATCCAGGCGGTCACGCCGATGACGGGCAGGGCGCCGGCGACGTCGAGGTCGAAGCCTGGCGGCAGCACGCACACCTGGGCCTCACGCACGATGACCGTGTCGGCGTAGCTGCCGCGCTGTCCCTTCGAGAAGTCGGTGCCCCCGACGACGGCGTCGCCGACCTTGACGCCCTTGATGTCGCGGCCGACGGCGTCGACGACGCCGGCGAAGTCGACGCCGACGGCGATGGGCGGCGGTGGGCCGATCAAGCGGGCGGCCATGCGCAGCGGCCCGAGCGTGCGCATCTTCCAGTCGACGGGGTTGACGCCGATGGCTTTGACGACGACGCGCAGCTCGTTGTCCTTCGGTTCCGGCGTCGGAATCTCCACCAGGGCGAGGGGCTCGCCGGTCTTCCACGACTGCTGGGCCATGAGCTTCATGGCCGCGGCATGCGCCGTTCGCCGGCGCGGCGAAAGCCCTGAGCGCGCGCGGGTCAGCCGCGCTTCGCGCGCTTCTCGAGCGTGCCGTCGGCGTGCTTGGCGAAGC
>JBKJNL010000192.1:0-2919 GCA_046593615.1 Myxococcota bacterium
GGCTGACGATCGCTGGCTGACGATTGCTGGCTGACGATCGCTGGCTGACGATTGCTGGCTGACGATTGCTGGCTGAGCGCCGCGGCGCGCGCTGCCGAGCGCTGACGAGCGCGCTGACCTCAACCGGTCTTTTCGATGAGCGCCCGCAGCCGACGCGCCAGCACGTCGAAGAACGCGTGCATGAGGCTCTGGCGGTCGGCCATCAAGTCCACAAAGGCCTCGCGCTCGACGACGAGGAAGCGGGCCGGCCCCTTGTCGGAGACGCGGGCGGTCACCGGGCGTGGTCCTTTGTCGAGAAAGCTCACCTGCCCCGCGCTCTCGCCGGCGCGCAAGGTGAGCACCGGCGCGCCCTGGCGGGTGAGCTCGACGACGCCGTCGACGATGACGAACAGCTGCGTGTCGCCGGTGTCGCCCTCCCGGTAGAGCAGCGCGCCGGGCGAAAGCGTTCGGTCGCTGGCGATGGCCGCGATGGCCAGCAGGTCGTCGGAAGACAAGCCGACAAAGAGGTCGACGTCTTCGAGCAGAAAGAGTCGTTCGACGAGGTCGTCGGGCATGTCTTCACCTTGCAGCTCTTGGGTGCCGGGCAGGCCGACGCTCGGCGCCGCACCGGTGTCGTCGTCATCTGGGCTCTCGCCGCGCCTGCGGTCGGAGAGGCGCAGCCGGTCCATGGCTTTTTTGGCGACGCCGCGGATGAGCGGGTCTTTCGAGGCCGTCAGCGTCTGGGCGCGCTCGCGGGCTCTGCCGGGGGCGCGGGCGTCGTCGCGCACGTCGAGCAGCGAGAGGAAATCGGCGCGCAACGGATCGGCCGTCAAGGCCACGTCGAGCAGCTCGAGGGCGTCGAGGTGCGCCTGGCGCGTGCCGTCGATGAGGCCCTGGCGCACGCGGGCCATCTGGTCTTGACCGCGGTGCAGCCCCAGCAGCTCGAGGGCGATGCCCAGGTTTTGTCGTCGTCGATCATCGACCACGTGACGGAGCAGCCGCAGATCATTGCTCTCGGTGGCAGCACGGGCGCCGATTTCTGGCTCGGCCGAGAGATCCTTGAGTGCGTCGTCGTAGGCGGCATAGGCGATGAGGCGGCGGCCGATGGCTTCGTCAGTGCGGCGCTTGTCGACGTCGACGGCGGGACGCGCGGCGACAATGCCCGACAGCGCGCTGGCGATGCGCGCCTGCAGGAACGCGTCGTCGCGCGGGTTCGAGAACAACAGCGCCCGGGCTGCGCTCTCGCTGCCGATGCGCTGCAGCACCCGCGGCACGTGCACGCGCACAGCGACAGGGACGGCGACGTCGTCGAGGGCCGCTCTCAAGGCCGGTACGGCGCGGTCGCCGAAGCGCACCAGGGCCAGGGCGATGGCGGTGCGCGTGCGGCGGTCGTTCAAGCGGCGCACGAGGTGCTCGACGTGGGCGGGGTCGCCTTCGCGGGCGGCGGCTTCGATGGCCAGCGTGCGCACGCTGTCGTCGGCGTCGTCGATGAGCGTCGCCAGCGCCTGGGTGTAGCGGGCCTCTTGCAGTGCCCCGAGCAGGCGCGCGAGCTCGCGGCGCCACGACACGTGCAGGACGGGCAGCGGCTCGCCGGTGGTCAAGGCAGCGATGAGCGCGTCGAGGCGGGCCCGGGCGCGCTTGTCGTTGCGCGAGCGCAGGGCGACCTCGAGAGCCGCGCACACGACGCCGGGCTCTTCGTCGTCGAGAAAGGCGAGGACGACGTCGGCGGCGCGTCCGGGTTGCACGCGCGCCAGGGCCCGCACGGCCTCGGCCCGCGGGCGCCGTGCACCAGGGCTCTGGGCGATGGACAAGAGCTTGTTCGCCAACGTCGGATCGGGCCGCGCCGGCACCCGCGCCAGCGCCGCCGTGCGCACGCGTTCGTCGTGGTGCTCGAGCAAGCGCAAGAGGCTCTGGTCGCGCAGCTCGTAGTGGCGGCCGAGGGCTTCGAGCGCGTTCAGCACGTCTTCGGCGACGTCGCTGGCGAGGCCTTTTTCCAGGGCCTGCTGCGTCGTCTTGTCCGCAGGATCGATGAGCAGCGCGCGCTTGTGCTCGGGGTGCAGGCCGCCGTGCGCGCGGGGCGCCGT
Organism: Myxococcota bacterium; assembly: GCA_046593615.1. GTDB lineage: Bacteria > Myxococcota > UBA727 > UBA727 > VGSZ01 > VGSZ01. Next base: position 2,064 of record JBKJNL010000192.1, read on the forward strand.
CAACCGCGCCGTCAAGGCGTCGACGTAATGCGAGCGCAGGATCGGCAAGAGCGCCAGGGTGCCGGCGGCGGCGACGAAGACGGTCCACACCGAGACGAGCCCCGTGCCCTGCACCGCGAGCAGCCCGAGCACGAGGCCGGCGCCGGCGGCCCCGCTCTTCTTGATGGCGCCGTCGATGAGCGTGCGGGCCTGGGCGCGCACCTCACCAGGCATCGGGTTGTAGAGCAGCGCCACCACCGCCGGGTGCAGCGAATAGGCGCCGGCCATCTCGACGCCCTTGAGCGTCACCAGCGCGTAGAAGGCCCACTCGGCGTCGACGTGCTCGAGGCCGGCGTGGGCGGCGGCGAGGATCAACAACAGACCGGGGACGACGGCGGCAAAGACAAAGACACCGAGGCGCTGCAACAGCCGCGCAGTCAGGCCCACCTGCAGAAAGACGACGATGATGCCGACGACGGCGTTCAACAGGCCGAACAGCGCGGCCATGTCGGTCTCGCTGGCGGTGCGGGCGGCGGCGGCGCGAAAGACGAAGTCCGAGGCGGCTCCCGTCGCGGCGAGCAACACCACCAGCATCGCCACCGCGCGCGGGTAGCCGCTGCCCAACAGGTACCGCAGCGCGTCGCGCATGCCGCCGCTGCGGGCATCGGCGTGGTTGTTCGCGCGGGTCTTTGACCCGTGGGCCTCGGGCGCGTGGTGTGTCGAGCGGGCCCGCACGTGGTCGAGCAGCGGCAGGCAGACGATCCACAGCGCCGCCGCCAACACCATGGGCACGATGACGCCGGTGGCAGAGACGGTGAGCTTCACCAGGATGCCGCCCAGCGCCGCGCCGAGCATGCCGCCGCCGCCGACGAGGCCG
>JBKJNL010000662.1:0-6768 GCA_046593615.1 Myxococcota bacterium
CCTCTACTTTCTGTTGCTGCTCTGCCGTGACACCCGGCGGGTCCGGCGCGATGCCGCCGGAGGACCCTCGTCACGACCTCTCAGACGTGCCCGGGCCCGATCGGGGCCGGAGCGGAAAACCTGGGCCCGAGCGGCCCCGGAGCGGAAAACCCGGGCGGCGGGCTGGCGCAGGCCAGACCAGCCGCCGCCCCGACCAGCCGCCGCAGGCGTCAAAACGTGTATTTCAGTGTGGGATAGACGTGGATGCCGAAAGCGGTGGGCGCGAGCAGCGCCTGGAAGTCGGCCTCGACGCCGACGGAGACGTGCCGGAGCTTCGTGTAGTACTCGACGCCCAGCGAACCATCGACGTGGATGGAGCCCGGCGCCCCGGTGAGCTCTTGCGGGAACCACAAGGCGTAGCCGGCGCCGACGCGGGCAAAGGCGAAGAGCCGCTCGGTGGTGATGAACGCGAAGCGCAGGCCGAGGCCCGGCGCGATGAGCGCGACGTCGCCGGTGGTCTTGCCGTTGCGCACGTCTTCGAGGTCGATGACGCCCTGGTTGAACGTGCCGAGCACAAAGGCGTCGACGGCGATGTTGTTGAGGATGTCGTAGCCGACGCGCACGCCGAGCCGCGTACCGGGCACCGTGCCGGTCGGGTTCAGGTTGACCATCCCCGCACCGGCGAGGGGCAGGTAGTAGGCCGGGCCGTAGTCGACGGAGACAAAGACGCCGCGTTCGACCTCGTCGATGTCGACGACCTTGGTGTCGCCTTTTACTTCTTCGCCGGCGCGCGGCGCGTCGGCGTTGGAGGCGATGCCCTGGGCCAGCGCGCCACCGCCGGCCAGGCCGACGACAACGACGCCGACCAACAGCCCGCGGCCCACCAGGGCGGAAAACAGAACGGCAAGGGTCGACCGGTGCCACATGTCACGGGGGATACCACCGTTCCTCGTCGTCCAGCAAAAGGGCGGACGAGCCGGCGGCGCCGTCGACGGCGGTGACGAACCCTCCGTCGCCGTCGCTGTCCACTTCGGACAGGTGGCGGGCGTCGACGGGCGGCCGCTGGGCCCGGGCCCGACGGAGGCGGCAAAAAGGCGCAAAACGGCAAAAGGCAAAGGGCCAGTTGCCTGGCCCTTTGCGCTCCCTCTCCTGTCACACCGTCGACGTCAGTCGGACTTCTCGGAGTCCTTGCCCGAGTCGCGGGCGTTGTTCCAGCGGACCCACTCGGGCTCGCCCTTGCTGTCGTCTTCGGCCGTGAACGGCGTCGGCACGGCGGCCTCGACCGTCTGACCCTTCGGGATGCGGACCTGCATCATCTCGCCGAGCAGGTGCTCGAAGTCCTTGACGCTGACCTGCACCATCGGCGGCCCGATCTCTTTGCGGTTGCACTTGATCGGGTTCGCCTTGCAGTCGGCGTCGACGTCGCTCTGCAAAAAGGCCGGAGCGCCACCGACCGCGACGGAGCCGTTGTAGACCTTGACGACGGTGGCTTCGTCCTTGTCGACGTTGATGCGAAACACCGTGCCGCGCACACCGGCGACGGCGTTTTGGGTCTTGACCTTGAACTGCGCGTCTTTGCCGACGAGGGTGGCCACCTTGGCCCAGGCCTCGCCGCCGACGAGCTCGGTCTCGACGTTGACGGCCTTTGTCTTGCCGTCAAAGGCGACGGCGCCGAGCTTGAGCTCCGACGACGGCCCGATGCGGACCACGGAGCCGTCGGGGAACGTCAGCTCGGCGCGGGCGTTCTCGCCGGTCTTGATGACGCCACCGGCAGCGAGCTGCTGGTTGCGCTTGACCTTGGCCGGCGCGCCGGCCGCGTTGGCCACCGTGACGTCGCCCTTGACGAAGGTCGCCTTTGGCACCCCCGCCGCTCCGGCCGCCGAGGTCGACGACGCCGCGAGCGCGATGGCGGCGACGCCGGCAAAGGCCAGACCGAGGGCAGATTTAAATGTATTGTTGATCTTCATTGGGGTGCTCCTTTGTGGTGCCGTGAATTCTGAAAGAACGCTCAGCCGTTCAACTTCAGAACCACCTTGCCCCGGCTGACTTCGATGACCTCGACGGTCCACTTGCCGGCCTTTTTTCCTTCGACGGCAGCGGCGAACGCTTCGGCGCCGCCGTCGACTTCGACGTCGAACGAGGCGCGGCCGTCGCTGACCTTGCGCTGCGTGGCTTTGGCCTTCAGCTTGTCGGTGACGAGGTCCTTGAAGGCCTTGGCCGCGGCGTAGTTGACGACGTTGGTCACCTGCACGCTGACCTTCGAGGTGTTGACCATGTCGCTCGTCCAGCGCGAGCCGATCTTCTTCATCAGGTCGTCCATGATGGCGCCGGTCAGGTTCTTCTTGACCTTTGCGTCATTGGCCTCGAGCGCCTTTTCAGGCGAGATGCCCATGACCTGCAGCTGCTTGAGCGACACGGCTTCGATCTCGTTCGTCGACGTGTTGATCATCTTCAAGCTGGCCGACATCGAGTAGCTGTGCATCTTGTCGCCGAGCACCGAGTCGGTGCCCTGCTTGGCCTTCAGGAACTTGCCCGAGCCGAGCACGACGTACTGGGCGTCGGAGTTCTTGATGATCTCGTTGATGGTCGCCTGCGGCAGGTCGCCCGTGGCCGAGACCTCGGTGACCTTCACGCCGGACTCGACGATGGTGAAGCAGCCTTCGACAAAGGCGTTCGTGAAGATGGCTTCGACGAGGCCGCGCTCGGTCGACCACTTGTCCTCGTCACCGAACTTTTCGACAAAGACCAGCGAGACCTTGGGGTCGTGGTTGGCCTTGAGGATCGTGCAGATGGCTTCGGGCACGGCGTCAGCCGACACCTTGGCCTGCAGCTTGATCTTCTTGGTCGTGCCGGTGGGGCCGTCGGTCATCGGACCCCAGACCTCATCGGTGATGACGCCCTTGGCGACGGCGGTGACTTCGTCTGAGACGAGGCCGTAGTTCTTCATGATCGAGGCCGACGACACCGAGACGCCGGCGCCTTGTTCGATGGCTTCGCGGCGGGCGGCGGTCTTGACGGCCTGCTCGGTGGCGCCGGCGTCGCCGGCGACAACCGCGGCTTCACCTTCGACGGAGACGGTCTTGATGTCTCCGCCGGCCGACGCTGAACCGGCCGCGGTGAGTACGGAGGCGGCGACGAACCAGACTGCTGAGTGCTTGAGTTTCATGTGATGGCTCCTGGAATTCGTCTGGTTCAATCGACGAGGATGACGACCTTGCCGTCGGCAAGGAACGAGAGGTTGGTGTTGGGATCGCGCAGCTTGTCGGCGTCGCCGTTGGCCACGACGACGTCGGTCTTCGACTTGTCGGCGAGACGCAGCGCCTTGATGACCATGGGCTTGGTGCCCGTGCGCTCTTTGGCCTGGTTGTCGTTCTTGGCGTAGCTGGCGATGCCGCCCTGCTGCAGGCCTTTCTCGGAGACGACCTCGGCGCCGTAGACCTCTTTGCCGCTCTCGTCGACGACGCGCGGGGCCATCGACGGGGTGACGCCGAGGCCGCGGGCGTTGATGACCAGGCCCGAGAACGACTCGGGGCCCTCGGTGTTCAGCTTGCGCGGAGCCTTTGCCGCCGTCGCCGCCTTTGGCTTCTCGACGAGGGCATTGGTCAGGTTCTCGTCGATGGGCATCTGCACGATGACGTCGACGGAGCCGTCTGAGTAGTACTTGGTGTCGACGACCTTGAAGCCCTGGGCCATGCCGCTGATCTTCGACTTCACTTCGCCGTTCGACATGATGTCGCCGGCGTTGCGCGTGCCCGTGACCTGGATGCCCTGGATGGTCTCGAGGATGTTGCGCAGGGCGTCGAGCTTGGCGGCGCGCTCGGCCATCAAGCGGGCCTGGGCGACGTTGCCGTTGGTGAGGGTGGCGGCGCCGGAGCCGGTGGCGGTCACGGTCTTCTTCGACCAGTTGATCTCACCGTGGGCGAGCTTCTGGACGACAGCGTCGTCAGCCGCCGTCGCCGGGTCCTTCTGCGCGTGCGCCGCGCCAGCCCCGAGGCCCGTGACGAGCACGGAGCCCGCCAACGTCAGGGATCCTGCCAACAGTGCTGAATTCATCATCCGCTTGAGCATCGCTCTCCTCCACACAACTTCTTTGGGTCAACGATTCGAAACTGGTTTCGTGAACTGGACAGACGGCACAGTGACAAGGATCCATCTTCTGCGTTCGTGAGCCTTCTCACTTCGTGCCGTCCTGCGACAAATGTCCTGCGGTGCAGGGCCTCGGTCGCGACCTCGAACGAACCGGCTCGCAGTCAGCTGCGCCAGCCGGGTCCGCTCGAAGAACCCCCAGCGACGGCGCGGACGCTAGTCGCATTCAGTGGATCTGGATCCAGCGACGCAAGTCCTTGATCTTTCGCGGGACAGTCATTCCCACTCGATGGTCGCCGGGGGCTTCGAGGAGATGTCGTACACGACGCGGTTGACCCCCCGGACCTCGTTGATGACCCGGTTGCTGATCCGCGACAGCAGCGCGTGCGGCAGATCCGCGAAGTCAGCGGTCATCCCGTCGAGCGAGCGCACGCAGCGCACGCACACGGTCTCGTCGTAGGTGCGGGCGTCGCCCATGACGCCGACGCTCTTCACCGGCAACAGCACGGCGAACCATTGCCACAGCCCCGTCGCGTCGATGCTCTTCTTCACGATCGCGTTGTCGACCTCGGCGCGCACGATGGCGTCGGCCAGTTGCAGCAGCTCGCAGCGGGTGCGCGTGACTTCGCCGAGCACGCGAATCGCCAGGCCCGGCCCCGGGAACGGCTGGCGGTCGACGACGGCGCTCGAGAGCCCGAGCTCGCGGCCGAGCACGCGCACTTCGTCTTTGAACAGCTCGCGCAGCGGCTCGAGCAGCTTGAGGTTCATCTTTTCGGGCAGCCCGCCGACGTTGTGGTGGCTCTTGATGACCGCCGACGGTCCGCCGTGCACCGACACCGACTCGATGACGTCGGGGTAGAGAGTGCCCTGCCCGAGGAACGTCGGCGCCGCCGACTTTTCTCCGGTGAGTCCACGCACGACCTCGTCAAAGACGTCGATGAAGACGTGGCCGATGCGCTTGCGCTTGGTCTCGGGGTCGACGACTCCTTCGAGGGCGGCAAAGAAGCGGTCGCGGGCGTCGACGATGCGGACGTCCATCGACAGGCCCTCGCCAAAGATGGCGCGCACCTGCTCAATCTCGCCGGCGCGGTGCAGGCCGTGGTCGACGTAGACGCAGGTGAGCTGCGGCCCGATCGCCTTGTGGATGAGCGTCGCCGCCACCGACGAATCGACGCCGCCCGAGATGGCCATGAGCACGCGCTCGCTGCCCACGACCTTTTTGATTTCCGCGACTTTGTCGTCGACGAAGCGGGCCATCTTCCAGGTGCGCGGCAGGCCGGCGACGTCGACGACAAAGGCCTGCAACAGCTCTTTGCCCTGGGGTGTGTGCACGACCTCGGGGTGGAATTGCAGGCCGTAGAAGCGGCGGGCGACGTCGACGACGGCGGCGGCCGGGCAGCTGCTGCTGCTGGCGATGATCTGGAACCCGGCGGGCAGCTTCGCGACCTGGTCGCCGTGGGACATCCACACATCGAGCTGGCGGGGGAGCCCCTTGAAGAGTGGCGTGCCTTTGACGACGTCGCCGGCTGTGGCGCCGGCTGGTTCGGCGCCGCCGTCGCTGTCGATGAAGCCGGCGACGTCGAGGCGGGCGCGGCCGAATTCGCGGTGGCCCGCGGGCAGGACCTGGCCGCCGTTCTCCTCGACCATCACCTGCATGCCGTAGCAGATGCCCAGCGTCGGCAGGCCGAGGGTCCAGATGCCCGGGTCGGGGCGGGGCGAGCCGCCCTCGTGCACCGACGCCGGACCGCCCGACAGGATCAACGCGCCCGGCTCAAAGGCTTTGATCTTCGCCAGGCTCGCCGTGCACGGCCAGATCTCGCAGTAGACGCCGATCTCGCGGATGCGGCGGGCGATGAGCTGCGTCGTCTGGCTGCCGAAGTCGAGGATGAGCACACGGTCATGGGCGGGCATGCCCGGGGCGTACCTCTCCGACGGGCGATGCTCCACGGGTTCTTGTGCCGGCGGTGCCGCCCGTTGCGACCCCGTCGACGGCCGTCTACACCGGACCCATGCGGACCAACGTCATTCTCGCGGCTGGCCTCTTGTCGTCGTTCGCCCTGTCGGTCTCGACCGCCGGCTGCCAATGCATCAACGACGACAACTTCACCCCGCTCACCGACGCCGGCTTCGACGTCCCCGACGCCGGTCCGCCGCCGCCGGTGTTCCCCTTGAAGCCCGGTGACACGCTGACGATCCCGCAGATGGGTGGCAACGTCGACGCCTGCGCCGCCGGCGGCCAGTCCGGCGACTGCGACCGCAACATCAAGGTCACCTACATCATCAGCGACGTCGCCTTGAACGACGAGCAGCGCTGGGAGATCACCGCCGACGTCTTCTACGAAGGCCTCGTCGAGAAGATCCCGGCCAGCGCCTTGTTGCGCCTGGCGCTTGAGAACACCGCCGAATTCGAATCCATCACCGCGGCCGACGGCGTCGACGCCACCGGCGCGGTCTTCAGCACGGACCAGGCGCCCCGCCTCGACGCCCTGTATCGGCCGAACAATTTCCCGTTCTTCCAGGCCGAAAACCCCCTCGACGACGGCGACGACGGCGAAGTCTTTGCCGAAGCCGCCGCCGAGTTCCGCGCGGCCATCATCGACCTCGACGCCGACGCCGCCGTCGAAACCCAGGTGGCCGCCGGCAAGCTCGAGGCCTACTTCAAAGACTCCCTCGGCGGCCCGGTGTCGCTGCACAAGCTGCTCG
>JBKJNL010000731.1:0-3213 GCA_046593615.1 Myxococcota bacterium
GCGCGAGCGCGAGACCCTGATGGAGCGGCGGTCGTCGTCGTTGCCACCGGTGAAAGAGGGCGCCAGCGGTCCTGTGGCCCGGCACGACGCGGGCGACCTCCGCGAGTCATTGCTGGCCCCGCCACTGCCCGAGCCGTCTGAGCCGACCGACCCCCTCGAAACCACCGCGCCCCGTCGGCGCTCGCTGGTGGTCCCCCTCGGCGCGGCCCTGTTCGGCGTCCTCGCCGCCGTCGTCGTCGTCGTCGTCTTTGACGCCTTTGGCGGCCAACCGAAGAGGGTTCCCGTCAGCGACGCGGGCTCGCCTGGCGCGATCGCAGCGACGACCCCGAAACCGACGACAGAGGCGACGACGAATCCGACGCTGGACACGCCGGTGGCTGACGGGATCGATGCCGGTCCGGCCCAGGTGGCGCTGCTGCCTGCCGAGCCGGTCGAGCCGGTCGAGCCGGCAGATTCGGTAGAGCCGGTCGAGCCGGTCGAGCCGGCCGAGCCGGCCGAGCGTGTCGGGCTTGTCGAGACCGACGCCCCCAAGGAGCCCGTGGTCGCCGGTGAGCGGCGCCCGCGCCGGCGTCCGGTGCGGCCCAACAAGACCATCGAGAAGCCCGTCGAAAAGGCACCCGACGCCAGACCCGACGAAGAAGCCACCGTCGTCGAGGGGCAAGGCTTCTTGACCCTCGACACCGTGCCGTGGACCACCGTCTACCTCGGCAAGAAGAAGCTCGGCGAGACGCCGCTCGTGCGGGTGCCGGTGCCGGCGGGCACCCTGGAGCTCACGCTGCAGAACCCCGAGGCCAACATCAAAGAGGCCTACTTTGCCAAGGTGAAGCCCGGCGAGACGTTTGCCAAGCGGCTCGACCTGCGTTGATTCACCGCCTGTCTGAACTGTCCGTTTTTTTACCCTGCACCTGTGATTCGTCGACGGAGCGCTCCATGATCCGCTTGATTCAGCTGACGGTGATTTCTGCGGGCGCGACGCTGTCTTCTTCGTGTGTGCCTGAACGGCAGCAGCCGCTGGAACCCGTGAAGATCGGCGTCATCAGCTCGACCTCGGGCGCATTGGCGACCTTCGGCGCGACCTTGCAGGACGCGATCCGCCTGGCCGAAGAGCAGGTCAACGCCGCCGGCGGCGTGTTCGACGCCCGCCCGCTCGAGCTGATCGTCGTCGACAGCGAGTCGGATCCAGAAAATGCGGCCCGGTTGGCGGTCGAGCTCATCGACCAGGGCGTCGCGGCCATCGTCGGCCCCGAGACCTCGGGACAGAGCGACGCGGTGCTCACCGTGATCGAAAACGCGAAGGATCCAAAGACCGGCGAGACTGCGTCGGTGCCGATGGTCAGCTGCTGCGCGACGTCGACGGGCCTCTCGGATCGCAATTCGGCCAGCAGCGGCTTCTTTTTCCGCACGGCGCCGTCGGACAAGTTGCAAGGCAAGGCGCTGGCCTTTGTCGCCAAAAACGGCGTCGACGACGCGGCGTCGGGTGTGTCGTTCCCGGCGTGTCGGCAGGTGGCGTTCTTCAACCGTCCCGACTCCTACGGCGAGGGCTTCAAGACGGTGTTCGTCGAGAACTACCCGGCGTCGGCCGGGGAAATCATCGTCAACGGTGCGTTTCCCAACGGCGATCCGCAGGCCGGGGAGATCGACGCCGCGGCGGCGGCCTTTGTCGCCGGCATCCGCGCCGACGCCGACCCCGCGCAAGAGCTGTGCATCGTGTTCATCACCTTTGGCTTCGAGGGCGCGAAGCTCGTCAGTGACGTCGAAAGCGCGCTGGTGACGGCGACGACGACGGCGGGAGACCCGCTCGAGGGGCTGAGCTACCACTACCTCACGGGCGACGGCGCGCAGGAAGGCGCGTTTCTCGAAGAGCTCGTGACGGCGCCGTCGTCGTTGCGCGAGAAGCTGATCGGCACCGTGCCTTTCCACGCGACCTCCCAGGCCTTTGACCAGTTCTCGACAGCGTTCTCGGCGCGCTTCGGCGAGGCGCCGCAGGCCTATTGCGCCCAGGCCTTTGACGCGATGTTCGTGACATCGCTGGCTCTCACCAAGGCCCGTTCGACAGTGGGCACCGATGTCCGCAATGCGCTGTTTGCGGTCTCGGGTCGCGACGGCGGTGTGAAATTCGAAGACGGAAACTTCTTTGGCGAAATCGCCGCGCGCGTCCTCGAGGGCGACGACGTCGACTACATCGGACCGTCGGGCGATCTCACCTTTGACGCCGTGGGCGACGTCCAGGGCGATTACGTGCTGTGGCAGGTCGTCGGCGAAGGCAGCGCCTTGACCTTCAAAGACCAGGTCCCCCTGCCCGTCGGCCAGTTCAACCCGATTTGAGCGGGTCGGTGTCCGCCGACGCCGGCGGCAGCTCCGCCGGAGCGTTGCGCACGGCGACGAAGCGGGCGACCACGGCATCGCGCAAGCGCTCGTAGAAGCCGACATCGTCCACGCGGGCGCGGGCGGCGTCATCGAGGAACGACAGCGCCGGCTGCCAGTCCTCCGCCGGCGGCAGCTGCACGGTAAAGAAGCCCGGGCGGGCTTCGACGACGACAACGCCACCGAGCTTGATCGCCGGACCTCCCGAGGCGTCTTGCAACTCGACAACGACATCGGCCCGGCCGCGGCCGCGCGGCGTGACGGTGATGCGCATGCGTCCCGTGGCCAGCAGCGAAGACGGCGACGACCGAGCCGACGACCGAGCCGACGACGCCGGCGACGTCAACCCGAGGGCCGCCGCATCCCTGCTCGGGTGCAGGAGGTCGAGCGGGCTCTTGACGCCCGCGCCCGCCGGACGGGCAAGGCGCGTGTACAGCGTCGTCGTCTCGAGCCGCAGGTGCCCCAGCAGCGTCTGGATGAAGCGAACGTCGACGCCGTGCTCAAGCAGGTGCGTGGCAAAGGAGTGGCGCAGGCTGTGGCACGTCGCCGACGACGGCAGCTGGGCGAGCGTGGCGGCGCGGGCCATCCATCGCTGCGCCGTGCGGGACGTGACATGACGCTCGGTCGACTCCGGCGAGGCAAACAAGAAGTCAGCAGGCCGGCTGCTGCGCGCGAGCCGCTCCAGCAGGGGGCTCAAGCTGTCGGGCAGCGTGACGATGCGATCGCGCCGTCCCTTGCCCTGCACGACCTTCAACTGCCGGCGGGCAACGTCGACGTCACCGAAGCGAACCCGCACGCCTTCGGAGACGCGCATGCCGGTGGCATACAGCAGCGAGAGAAACAGCTTTT
>JBKJNL010000202.1:0-2975 GCA_046593615.1 Myxococcota bacterium
GGTTGAGGACGACGATTCTTCCCCCGCCGCCCCGAGACCCCGCGGAGCGCCCGCCGCCCGTCGACGAGGTCAGCAGGGACGTCGCGCGCAGATCACGTCAAGGGCGCGCAGCGGCGCCGCTGCGGCGCGAACCCTTGACGTGATCGAGCACGTCGTCACGCTGGCCTCGGCGATGGTCGGCGAAGCGTTGTTCGGGTTGCGACTGCTCGCCCACGACGATGTTCGGGGACGGAAGAGGGACGCGAATGTCGGCTTGTGCGGCGCGAGCACGCGACCCCCGCGAGGGGGCGCTGCGCACAAGCTTCATTCGCGGCCCGGTGCTCAAGCTGCTCCTCACCTGCCGAAGAGCGTCGGCAGGTGAAGGGCTACGCTCTTGCCGTGCCGGTGAAGCGGACATTGATCTCTGGATGCTCAAAGATTCCGCGAAGCCAGTTGATCTGGGTTTCGACCGGCGGCGGAGCGGCCATCGCGAACGCCACCAGGCACAGCCCGACGCAGACCACCGAGTAGCCGCTATGCAGCCACAGGTCTGAGACGCCGTTGCCCACTCCGAGGAGCTGGAGCAGGTCGGCGACGGCATGGACCTCGAGGAGAAGAAAGCCACCGGCAACGATCCAACAGGCAACGGCGCCGAACCGCCGGTAGCCGGCGTCGCTCTCTTGCAGCTTCTCGATGAAACAGACGATCGCGCGAATCATTGCCACCCCTGTTTAGAGCCGCTCAGGCCGCGCTGTGGTTCCTCACGAACGCGTCGATCGTGCGCAGCACCGTGTCCTTGTCGCGCTTCGAGAGCTGGTCGAGCGCTTGAAGGCGTCGAAGGAATCGGCGGTCCTTGATGGCAGGAGCCAGCTCGACATCGTCAAGCCCGAGGATGAAGTCGGCGCTGACCCGATAGAGCTCGGCGAGCTTGGCAACCAGCTCGGCGTGGATGAGCAGGTCGCCGCTCTCCATCTTCGAGACAAGGGGCTGACTCGAGCCGAGCGACGTTGCCAGCTCGACCTGGGTGATGCCGCGGGCCTTCCTCAGGGCCACGAGCCGAGCAGCGATCTCCTTTGCTCCGTTCTTGGTGGCGGCGACACGCTTTCGAGCCATCGAGGATTCCTGAGTCACGGGTCTCCTCCAATCTTAGGGGCAGATCCTTGGCTCTCTCGTCGACGACGAGAGTTGGCGTTGTCGCAACATTCAATCTGGTGATATTCCTAGAACGCATGTGGCGGACGCGCAATCGCTCAAGATCGCGCTGTCTCGGCCTTGACACGTTTCTTGAGGAGGCACCGATGGCACGCATCCCGAACGCCGACCTTCAGCGCATCAAGCGCGAACTGCCGTTGTCATCGCTGGTCGCCCTCAAGGTCGCGCTCGCTGCGCGCGGCAAGGACCGGGTCGGCCGCTGCCCGTTCCACGACGACGACACCGCATCCTTCGTCGTCACTGACAGCAAAGGCCTGTGGCACTGCTTCGGCTGCCACGCTGGCGGCACAGCGATTGATTGGGTGATGAAGGTCGAGGGCCTCACCTTCCGCGAGGCCGCCGATAAGCTGCTGTCGTCGTTGTCGACGACGGCGCTGACGCTGCCGGCGTTGACGCTGTCGCCGGCGATGACGGATGCGGAGATGAGGATCGCCGTCGTCGACGCCTACCACGCGCAGTTGCTCGCGCTGCCCGAAGGCCTCGCCTACGCCACCGAGACGCGCGGCCTGTCTCTCGACGTCGTGAAGCGCTTCCGGCTCGGCTACGCGCCGAAGTCGCCGGCGTTGTCGTCGCGGCTGCCGTCGTCGACGAAAGAGGAGCTGCGCGCTCGGTTGATCGCGCTCGGCGTCATCAGAGAGACCGGGCGCGAGCACATGGCAGGGCGGCTGGTGGTGCCGTTCTTCGACGAGCGCGGCCAAGTCGGGGGTCTCTACGGACGTCGCGCCACGACCGACGCCACCGTGGAGTCGAAGCACCTCTACCTGTCGGGCCAGCACTGCGGCGTGCTCAACCTCGACCAGCTCGGCGAGGAAGTGATCTTGTGCGAGGCCGCGCTCGACGCGCTCGCGTTCCTCTCGCACGGCTTCACGTCGGTGACGTCGAGCTTTGGCTGCGAGGGCTTCACCGACGAGATGCTCGAGACGTTTCAGCGTCGTGGCGTTCGCCGCGTCGTCGTCGCCTACGACCACGACGAAGCCGGCGACCACGCCGCCGCCAAGCTGGCCCAGCTCCTGGGCAAGGAGGGCATCGAGGTTGCGCGCGCGCTCTTCCCGAAGACGCTCGACGCCAACGCCTACGCGCTGGCGATGAAGCCCGCGGAAAAGGCCCTGCGCGTCGTCATCGAGACCGCCAAGGGATTCGGCCCCTCGTCGAACGCGCGCGTACGAGCCGCACCGGCCGCCAAGACGGCCGCGGTCGCCGAGCCGGCCCCGCTGAAGGTGGAGCTGCCCGCAGAGCCGCCACCTTCAGCCGCTGAGCCGCCTGCGCCGGCCAGCGACGTCGTCGTCGACGAAAAGAGCGCCGACGAAGTCTTTGTCGTCGTGCGTGGCTTGCGCTTTCGCGTGCGCGGCCTGGCGAAGCTCGCTTCGCTCGACGTGCTCAAGGTGAACCTGCTCGTCTCCCTGGGCGACCTCTTCCACGTCGACACGCTCGACCTGTACGCGGCCAAAGCGCGCGCGTTCTTCCTGTCGGCCGCCGCGCACGAGCTGCACCTGCCGATCGAGGAGATGAAGGCCGCCACCGGCCGGCTCATTCTCGCGCTCGAGGAGCTGCGCGACCGGCGCTTGATGGCGACGTCGTCGAACGAGCCACCGCCCATGTCCGACGACGACCGCGAAGAGGCGCTCGCGCTCATGCGAGACGAGAACCTGCTCGGCCACGTCGTCGCCGACCTCGGCACCTGCGGCCTCGTCGGCGAAGACGACAACAAGCTGCTGGCCTACCTCGTTTCGACGTCGCGCAAGCTGTCGAAGCCTCTCGCGGTTGTTGTGCAAAGCTCATCCGCA
>JBKJNL010000255.1:0-2686 GCA_046593615.1 Myxococcota bacterium
AGGGCGACGGCTTCTCGGCGTGGTGCAAGCCCTGCAAGTCAAAGGACCAGACGAAGCGTCGCGTGGAGAAGCTCCAGCACGACCCTGATTGGCAGCTGCGTCGCAAGACGTTCGCCCGGCTGACGCGCCTCATCGCCGCCGGTGACGTCGTCAAGCCTGCTTGCTGCCCGTGGTGTGGCCGACAGCCAGAGGCGCGCGAGATCCAGGCGTTCTTCGCCGACGAAGCCGACGCGCGCACGGTGCTGTGGCGCTGCCGGTCCTGTGCCCTGGCGCAATCGGGCAAGGCCCAGATCGGCGTCTGTCGTTGGTGCCAGGAGCCCTTCGCCGTGCAGCGCACGTCAATCCGCCGCGGTGGCGGCCGCTACTGCACGGTGCGCTGCCGCAACGCCTGGATGAAGACCACCGGCGAGCACGTGAAGCAGGTGCCGGTGTCGGAGCGCACCTCGGCCGAGCAGGTCTTTGTCGACGACCGCTTCTGACAGTGCGGCCGGTGAGGCTTCGTCGGCCCCGATCGAATCGCGATCGCCGCCGACGAAGCCTCGCCGCGTTTCTGCGGCCCCGTGTGCAGGGGTGGCGTCAACGAAAGACAGCGCAGCGTCGTTGGTGCACGCTGCGCCCGTCATGAAACACCTGAAGACGCTCGCGCCCGCTTTCGCCTGTTTCGTCGCCCTCGCGGGTGCCTGCTCCGTCACGCCACTCAAGCGTGACGCCGTCGATCCGGCGACGCTGCCGTCGCAGAAGCTGCGCGCCGTGGACTGGTCGCAAAAGGGCAACGACGCCTTTTCCGACCTCGTCGCCTACCTGCAGGTCGACACCATCAACCCGCCGGGCAACGAAAAAAACGGCGCGCTCTTTCTGCAAGCGCTGCTGACGAAGAACGGCATCGAGAGCGAGCTCATCGCGCTGCCAGCCCTGTCGAGCGACGGCGAGCACGGCGACAACCGCGCCAGCTTGATCGCGCGGGTCAAGGCGACGGTGGCGCCGACCGCCGGGCCCCTGTGCCTCGTCAGCCACATCGACGTCGTCACCGCCGAGCCCGGGCGTTGGCCCGAGGGGCGCGGCCCGTTGTCAGGCGCCGTCGTCGACGAAGCCGGTGAGACGTTTGTCTACGGCCGCGGCGCCATCGACATGAAGGGCATGGGCATCATGGAGCTGCATGCCTTGTTCGCCCTCGTCGCCTCCGGCCTGCCGCGCCACCGCGACGTCGTCATCGTCGCCGTGGCCGACGAAGAGGTGAAGAGCCGCGGCGTCGAGCAGATGATCACCGACGAGGTCTGGTCGAAGATCGGCTGCACCCACGCCATCAACGAAGGCGGCCTCGGGCTCAAAGACGCCATCGTCGACGGACAGACCGTGTTTGCGATCTCCGTCGGTGAGCGCGGGGTCTTGTGGTCGCGCGTCGTCGCCGAGGGGCCGCCCGGGCACGGCAGCACGCCCATCCCCGGTCGCGCCCCCGAGCGCCTGCTCAAGGCGATGAACCGCCTCGATGCCTGGCAGGACAAGCCCGAGATCCACCCGGCCTTTTACGACCTGATGGCCGAGGTCGGCGCCGAAGCCGGCGGCATCAACGGCTTCGTCATGGCCCGCCCGTTTCTCGTCGACCTCCTCGTGCTCGATCGGCTGCAGAAGAAGCCGACGACGAGGGCGATCACCAACGACACCATCCACCTCACGGGCTTCGGCGGTGCCGAGCAACCCAACGTGGTGCCGTCGACGGTCTGGGCGCAGTACGACATCCGCTTGTTGCCCGGCACCACGCCCGCGGCCATGCAGGCCGAGGTCGAAGCCCTGCTCAAAGACATCGAGGGTGTGCACCTCGAGGTGCTCGAGCGAAAAGAGGGCAGCTTCAGCGCGTGGGATGACCCGTTGTTTCGCGCCCTGCAGCGAAACGTCGTCGAGGGCGTCGACCGCGCCGTCGCCGGCCCGATCATCAGCCCCGGCTTCACCGACTCCATCGTGCTGCGTCGTCGGGGGGTGCGCTGCTACGGCATCCTGCCCATCATCGTCACCGCGCAAGAGTCGGCGACCATGCACGGCGACGGCGAGCGCCTGAGCAAGGCCAACGTCATCCACGGCACCCGGGCCCTGGCCATGACTCTCGCCGACGTCGTCGGCGCGCCCTAGACGTCGTCGACGGCGGCGATGACGGCGCCGGGTCTTGTGTCAACGACGGCCTCCCGACCTCGGCCTCAACGACGCGAGCGACCGCTCAGCGAGACGTCGTCGTCGCGCTCCAGTCAAAAACCTCGCCGTCTTCGTCGACGCAGCGGCCGGCGCTCTCGACGTGGCCGCGGCCATCGCCGCCGTTGTCGTTGCCAGCGTCGTTGCCAGCGTCGAGGTCTTCGCTGGCGGCGCTCCAGGTGCACGAGAACGTGCCGTTGCTGCCCGTGACGTCGAGGGTGGCCTCGGCGAGCGCCTGGTCTTCCGAGATGCCGCGGGCCGACGCCCCAAAGGTCAAGCTGACGCTCTCGTCGCGGGAGTTGTCGTCGTCGTCGACAAAGGCCAGCAGCTCGACCCTGACGCTGGCTTCGTCGTCGCTCTCGCTCGCGGTGAAGCGGGCACCGGCGGTGGCCCGGGTCGATGTGATCTTGCCGTCGTCTAAGATCGGGAAGCGCTCGACGCGGCGGGTCTGCTGCGTGAGGTCGGCGGCCAGAACGACCTCGACGCGGTCGGCGGCGCCCTCATC
>JBKJNL010000372.1:0-13756 GCA_046593615.1 Myxococcota bacterium
GTCGATGCGCCCCCCCAGAACGCGCTGCCAATACGGCGAGCGGTCCACCGCGAAGCGCAGCAACACCGACAGCGACCGAGCGCGGTGCGCGTTGAGCTGGTCACGCGACCAGTGCTCGTGCCGCAGCCAAGGACGACGACGGCAGCGGTGAGCAAGGCGATCGAGGGCAGGCGCATGAGGGCTCCAAGGATGAGGGCCGGTGAACAGATCGCGCGACGAGCGGTCGCCGATCATCTGCGTCGAGAGCCGGCCATTGTTGGGCAGTGAAAGTGGCGCAGTGATCAACTCAACGCATCAACAAAGCGCCGAGGCAAACGATAGCAAGCATCATCATCATCCATACGAAATCGCCGCCCCAGCCCCAGGCCTCGTGGTCGACCGTCGTCGCGCGGTCAGCAATGGTGCCGGCCGCCCGTCGTCGTTGAATGTAACGCGGGTATGGGGGACCCCAGCCGCGGTAGCCCCAGCCGTAGCCAACCGGCGGCAAGAGGAACACCAGCAGGAATACACCCCAGAGCCACCACCATGAAATGACCATTGAGTACTCACATTCTCGTCTGTCTGGGGATAATGAACGTGCCGGGTCGGCGACCCGGATTCCAATGTCATATTGAGCAGGAGCCATGCCACCGCCGGGCGCCGCTTCGTGGCGATGGTGCCCGCGCAGCGCGAGCGATCCCGCTCATGTCGCAGAGCCGATGCGCTCGCCTCGCGTGTGTTCGTGGGGGTCGAGCGCGCTCCTGTGAAGCCCAGGTCATCAGGCGCCGGCCGCAGCACATGACTTGTGTGCCCACGCTTCTGCGCCGCGTCTTCCACTCCTAGCGCTGCCGCCTCGTTCGCGAGAGCGCGCGGTGAGGCCGATCCGGCCGCGATGGCTGGCACCCGCCTCGGTCACCGCGCCTCACCCGGGGCGTGTTTGGCCATGGGCATGGCTGAGACCGCTCCGGTTACAGGTCTCGCGATCGTCGACGACGAGCCTTGGCCATTCGACGCAGTGCATCGAGCGAGCGCGGATCGTGCACGCGGAGTCGGGTGTTCAAAATAAAAAAGCACCTGCCGTGTCAGCTTTGCGTGCTGGATTCAGGACCGATGGTGTTTTGGATGTTCCATGATAATTCGTAATGGCACAGTTCGAGTGCTCGAGGATCGCCGTGCGTTCCTGACGACGATCGTCGGCGCCGCCGTCGGTGGCGCTGCGCTGTTGTCGGCGCGGCCGGTGATGGCCCAGGCATCCGACGGGGCGATGGTGATGCCGCCCGGCGCGACAACGCCGACGACCGGCATGTCGCTGGGCCCCGCACCACTGCCGAAGGGAGCACCTCCAGAGGGCAGCCCGCTCTACAAGCGCTTTGCCCTCGAGCTCAAAGTCATTCAGCACGAGATCGTGCCCGGCATCGTCGTGCACATGCTCGGTTACGACGGCTCGGTGCCCGGACCGACCTTTCGCGTGCAGGAAGGGGATTGGGTCTGGGTGGATTTCACGAACGTCAACGACGAGATGCACACCATCCACTGGCACGGCCTCATCGTGGACCAACGAATGGACGGGGTCCCCTACCTCACGCAGGACCCGGTCATGCGCGGCGAGAGCTACCGCTACGTGTTTCGCGCCGGGCCCTACGGGACCCACTTCTACCATTGCCACTTCGGCACGAGCATGCACATGCAGGCCGGCATGTATGGCGCTTTCATTGTCGAACGAAAAGACGATCCTGTCTTCGAACAGCATCCATATACACAAGACTACGTTCTCATCCTTTCTTCGATCGACACCGCGTTCGTGCGCCGGCAGCTCAACGCGATGTTCTCGCGCATGAGACAGCGAGACGTGCTGTCGGCCCGCGGTGGCCTCGACGAGCGGACCCAAGGTGTCTTCGACCCCGGCGTCTCCGCGGGAGAAGCGGCCGTCCGGCGCGCGATGGCGACGGGCTGGGTGCCGCCGTACATGACGGCGCGCACCGCCTTTGAGCCCCCACGGCCGAACTTCTTCACCATCAACGGCAAGTCGTATCCGTCGACCGAGCCCATCGTCGTGCGCAAAGGCGAGTGGACCCGGGTGCGCTTCATCAATGCCGGCAACGTCGGCTTCTCGATGCACCTGCACGGGCACGACTTCATCCACGTCTGCAGCGATGGCGCCCCGCTGCTCGCGCCGGTGCGGTTGAATACGATTCGCGTCGACCCCGGCAGCACGCAGGACATCGTCTTCCTCGCCGACAACCCCGGGCTGTGGGCGCTGCACGACCACGACGTCACGCACACGACCAACAACGGCGTCTACCCCGGCGGCGCGATGACCCACGTCTCCTACGAGGGGTTCCAGAGCAGCTACCAGCCGAAGGTCTCGCTCGATGAATAGCCGCACCGCCCACAGCTGGCGCCGAAACATCAGCGCGCTGCTCGCGGTGGTCGCCGCCTGCGCGTCGACGCCAGCGGCGGCCCAGCTTGTCGACCCGGAAGACCCGCCCGAAGACCCGGCGCGCACCGACCCGAGCGTCGAGTGGCGGTTCGGCGTCCGCGGCGTCACGTCGGTGAGCGGCACGCTCCAGGAGGACCTGGGCACCAGCGCTTCCTTCGACGTCTCCGACAGCCTCGTCTTTGTGCGTCCGCGCGCGCCGCTGACGTTCCTCCCCGACCTCCGAGGTGGCGCGCTGTTCGGGCTCACGTTCCCCGACGCCTACGAGCAGCCGGGCGCCTTGTTGGTCGCCGACGCCAACGTGTTTCTCGAGCACCGCTGGTTCGTCTTCCGCCTCGGCCGCGGTCGCATCAAGAGCCACATCATCCCGACGCCCGCGCTGCGCGACGACGACCTGCTCCGCTTCGCCGAGACGCAGAACCCGTTCTCGCGGGGGGAGAGCACAGCCGATCACCAGTACGGCAACGTCGCCGACGTCTCGCTCTGGCCGACGCCGACCGTGTCCGTAGACGTCCACCTCGAGAACCTCTCGAGCGGTGTCCTCGCGCCCGAAGCCCTCGCCGCGTTTGAACCCAACTCGTTGGGCGTGACGGTCGGCTACCGGGCGATCCCCGCGCAGACAACGCTCTCGGTCATCCGGCAGCTCGGCATCGGCGCCAACGCATACCGGCTCGATCTGCCCGAAGCACCCTTCGCCTTTGACGCCGTCGCTGGCAGCTGGCTGAACCTGCTGGTCGATCCGGTCCACACCGTCGATTGGCGCGCGCAGGTCAGCTGGGCCGTCGGCGTCCCAGGCGCCGACCCGACAACGCCGACGGGCTCGTTTCGCGCAGCCAGCGTCTCGTCGTTCACGTCGGTCGGCTACACCTACCGACGCTCGCTGCTGCCGACGGTGCGCGCGAACGTCGCCGGCGGGTACCGGCGCTACCTCGAAGGCGGCGCCGACCAGCTCAGCGTCCTGGGCAACGTCTTCTACGCGCTCGGCCAGAACGTCGATGTCGGGTTGCAGTACCAATACCGGCTCGCGGATGCCGCATTGCCGCGCATCTTTGGCGAGGAGCAATCCCACACGTTCAAAATCATTTTGATTGGGACGTTCGAGGCTTTGCTGAACCCGCTTTTCGACGATCGCGCGTCGCCTCTCAACACCGACAATGGATATCTGCCATGAACGCACCCCATCTCTTCTTGTCTTTCTTGGTCATCACGCCGGCCGTGCTCGGTGGGTGTCGCCTCGCTGGCAGCCAGCCGATGTCCATGCCGGCGACCGATCCCGTGAGCCAACCCGATCAGCGGAGCCCCACTGCGCGCGATCCGGCCCTGCGGGTGCAGAGCGAGCCCGCCATGGCCATGCCCGGCGCCGGAGCCCAGGCTTCGGCAACCGACGAGATGGCGATGGGGGCACAGATGAAGGACCTCGGGGCCCAGATGAAGGAGATGGCTGCAAAGATGCAAGCCATGAGCTCGTCATCGAGCACGCCGATGAATATGCCAAAATCTGCGCCGATGAGCACACCCATGAAAGCAGACCCGATGGCGCCTGTGAAGTCGGAGAATATGACGGGAATGGGCGCCGAAATGAAATCCATGGGCGCCAAGGTCAAGAGCCGGGGCTCAGCAATGAAGATGGCCAAACCGAAGGCCCCCACGGGCGGCATGGGGATGGGCATGGAGATGGGAATGCCCGCTGACCCCTCGCAGATGATGAAGATGGGCGACGACATGATGGGCATGGGCGACGCCATGATGGGCATGGGCGCCATGACGCCCGATGACATGATGGCCATGGGCGCGATGATGATGGAGATGGGCAACGAGATGGCGATGCCGCCGTCGGCGCCGATGAAGAAGAAGCCGATGCCCATGTCGCCGCCGACGCCGACGACCCCGGACGCGATGCCGCCGGACGCGCCGATGCCGCACATGTGACCCGGTGGCCGCAAAGACAGCGCCGGGTTTCGTCGAATCAACGGGTGCCCTCCACCAATCGCGATTTATACTTGATAGCAGTACCACTGACTTCGTCTGTGTTCAAAGTATTTTGATTCAAGCTTCGGCATCGTGCCCAACCAAGGAGATCTCCATGTTTGCCCACCCCGTCCGAATCGTTCTCTTGACGGCGACCGTTCTCGTCGCCGCTGGCTGTCCCGACGACAGCAAGAATGCCCCGCCCCCGAGCCCCCAACCAGCTGCGCCGGCGGCGCAGCCGCATGGTGGTATCCCGGGTCACGATCAGCGCGGGTCGGGGCATGAAAACATGCCTCACAACGACGGAGCAATGGACAATAAATGAAATCACATTTCTGTCCTGGAACGCTGTCCCTCGCTCGGAGGGTCGTCGCCGTCGGGCGCGGGTGCTCGATGGTCCTGGCCGTGCCGCTCTTCGGGGCGGGCTGCCAGGAGCCACCGGCGCCGAGCTACACCGCCGTCGTCTCGCAGGCGCAGGCGGCAGAAGACGCCATCGCCTCTGCGCGGGCCGAGCACGGACAACACGCCCGCGCCGGGATGCCGATGTCGGACGGCGACATGGGAGTGATGGCGCCGCCGTCGACGTCCGGCGCGCCGCCTGCCGCGCTCCCCGCACCACCGCCGATGGCGGCGACGGGCCGCTCGCGTTTGCTGGGTCAACCGCTGGCGACGGAGGGCAGCGAGCTGCCGCCCGCGCGGGGAGCGCCGCACCTCTACCACCTCGGCGCGCAGGGCTTCTTTCTCGACCAGAGCGCGGCGATCGGGCTCTCGCCAGAGCAGCAGGGCCAGCTCACGACCATCAAGGCCGCGGCCGACGTCGCGTTCTCCGGCACCGCTCGCAAGCTCGCCGAATCCGAGAACGACCTGTGGACGCTGACGTCGTCGGAACAGCCTGACGGCAAAAAGATCGACGCCCGCCTCGCCGAGATCGGTCGCCTCGGTGCCCGCCAGCGCATGGACTTCGTACGCGCCATTGGCAGCGCGGTCGCCGTCCTCAGTGACCAGCAGCGTCAGGCGGTCGTGGCTCTGCTCGCCCCGCCGCTGGCACCCAACACGGCCCCTGCCGCGGCGATGGTCAGCGGAACGCCAGGCACCCAGGAGATGGCCACCGAGATGAAGGAGCTCGGCGCGCAGCTCAAGGGCATGGGCGCGCGCATGAAGAGCGATGCCTCGACGACGGCGGACCCGAAGCCGGCGGCGATGCCCATGAAGCAGGGGACGCCGCCGATGCCGATGCCGATGCCGATGCCGATGCCGATGCCGATGCCGATGCCGATGCCGATGACCCCGATGCCGGCGGCGCCGATGGGCGGCGCGGTCGACGCGGGTCCGCCCCTGGGAATGGGAGACATGTGACGCGCGGCCTCGGTCCGGTCGCGTTGGTGGCGGTGGTGGTGTCCGCTCTTTCTGCGCCAGCGCGGACCAATCCCGCCCACCACCCGCCGGTCGCGCCGGAGACAGCGACGCCGACGCCAGGAGCGCCGGGGATGCCCGCAGCCGCGCCCCCGGGGACGCCGGGGATGCCCGGGATGCCGGCGGCGGCCCCCGGGGCACCAGCGTCGGGCATGGGCATGATGGACATGATGACCGGCATGATGGCGCCTGCCGGTGCCTGCGTCGGGGCCGATTGCGGCGCTGGCTCGGCCGTGACGCCGCTCTATCCCTCTTTGATGACGATGCCGTCGCTGACGCCTGCGCAGCGTCGCGAGATTGATGCGTTGGCGAACGAGCAGATCGGCGAAGGGCTGACGCAGCTCGCCCGACACTCCCAGTCGCTCACGCTCGCGACGCGCGCTGGCGACAGCGCAGGCATGCAGCGCTCTGTCGGTTCGATGCGCGAGGCGCTGGGTGTGCTCGAAGCCGGCATCGCTGCGCAGCGGGTCCTCGTCGAAGGCAAGGCACCGCAGAACCTCGCGCTTGGGTGGTTCAAGCGCGAGATGACGCTCGCGTCGCCGACGGTGCGCGACGAGCCCCACGGTCGCTCCGTCACGATCTTTCACCTCTTCACGATGGGGACCCTGATCGTGTTCTCGATCGCGATGGTCGCGATGTACTTCTTCAAGATGCGCCGCGCCGCGGCGCTCTTCGGGCGCATCGAGGGCGACCAGGGATCGGCGCCCCCGGGCTCCGCGCCGCCCGTCGCCGGCAAGACACCCGCCGCGAAGCCGAAGTCGAAGTCGCCGACGACGCCAGCGACGACGCCGACCGAGAAGTCGACGCCACCACCGCCAGTGCTGCCAGTGCTGCCAGTGAGCCCAACAGCCGAAGCGGCGAAGCCGTGAGCGATGTTGCCGCCCCCGTCGCCGCCAACTGGCAGGGCCACCTGCGCGTGGCCAACATCATCGTCGAGACCCCGAGTGTGAAGACGTTCCGGCTCGTGCCCGCGACGGGCGATGGCGACATGCCGTTTTCGTTCGTGCCCGGTCAGTTCCTCAACGTGGGGTTCTGGGTCGGCGGCGCGCGGATGAACCGCTCCTACTCGTTCTCGTCGTCGCCGAACCAACGCGGCTACGTCGACCTGACCGTGCGACGGGAGCCGCGCGGAGCGGTTTCGCGTCACATCGTCGACCTGCTCGAGGTCGGTGACGAGGTCGAAGCCGGCGGCCCCGTCGGCCGCTTCACGTTCGACGGCACGGCCGCCGACAGCATCGTGCTCATCTCGGGCGGCGTCGGCATCACGCCGATGGTGAGCATCAGCCGCTACCTCACCGAGGAGTCCTGGCCCGGCGACGTCTTCTTCGTCTACGTCTGCCGCTCCCCGCTCGACTACGTCTTTGCCGACGCCCTGGCGGCCCTGCAGCGCGTGAACCCGCGGCTGCGGGTCGTGGTCACGATGACGCGCGCTGACGCGAAAGAGTGGCAGGGCCCGCGTGGACGCCTGACGAAAGAGCTGTTGGCCGAGACCGTGCCAGGGCTCGCGGCGCGCCGGGTGCACCTGTGTGGTCCGCCGGCAATGATGGAGTCGACAAAGGCGCTCCTCGCCGAGCTCGGCGTCCCCGCTGACGAAGTAAAGACCGAGGCCTTTGGCGCGGTGAAGCCTGCTCCGGCGGCCGTTGGCACGTCGACGACGGCAGCGGCCGCTGCGACCGGCCCGCTCGTGACGTTCTCGCAGAACAAAAAGGCGGCGAAGATCCGCGCTGATCAGACCGTGCTCGAGCTCTCTGAAGAGCTGGCGATCGGCATCGACAACTCTTGCCGCGTCGGAACCTGCGGCCTGTGCAAGGTGAAGCTGACCGCTGGCGAGGTCGCGATGGAGATCGAGGACGCCCTCGACCCCGACGACAAGACCAAGGGGATCATCCTGGCCTGCCAGGCGAAGCCGAAGGGCGACGTCACGGTGGACGCGTGAAGGAGCACAAGGGCCTCGTGCTCTCCGGTGTGCTGGCCGTCTTGCTGATCGGTTGGCTCGGCTTCCTCGTCCACAGTGCGCCGCGCTTCGCGGGCAGCGGCCTCGGCGCTGTGTTCGGGATCGTCGGCGCCATCCTCCTCGTCGTCCCGCTCGCCCTGCCCGTGGTGAAGCGGATCCCGTTTTTGCACGAGCGGGTCACGCGCCACGTTTCGCAGCAGGCGTTGCTCACTGTGCACGTCTACGCCGGCATCCTCGGCCCCGTCTTCGCGCTCGTCCACACCGGCCACAAGCTCGACAGCTGGTTGGGGATGACGTTGACGGCCACGGTGCTGCTGGTGGTCGTGAGCGGCTACGCGGTGCAGGTGTTGATGCCCTGGGTCCGCCACGAGATCAAAGACAAGCTCCTGTTGCTGCAGACCGCTCGCGGTGACCTCGACAGCGCCTGGGGCCTCGTGGAGCGGGCTCCAGCGGAGCAGCAGCAGCGGCCGGTCGCGCGCGTGTTCTGGGCTGGTCTCGCGTCCATTGGTTTCGCCACCTCCAACGCAGGCCTGGCCGCCGATGTCATCCGGCTCGCGGGGTCCGTCGCCGACCTCGAGTACGCAGTCCGCACGCACGAGGGCTTCAAGCGGTGGTTTGGCCGCGCGCTGAAGCTCCACATCGCGCTCTCGGTGGTCCTTTACGTCCTGCTCGCCCTGCACATCGGCGCCGGCATCTACTTCGGCCTGCGGTGGCTGCCATGAAGAGCTTCTTCGCCTTTGCCGTCGTCGTCATCGCCGTCGTCGTCGCCAGCGCCTTTGCCGTCGTCGTGTCGCCACCCGCTGCGGCCGCCCTGCAACAGCTCGCGAGCCCCGGGCCGCTGACGGCACGCCACGCCTGGCTCAAAGGCCGCTGCACGACGTGTCACGAACCCGCGGTCGGCGTGACCGTCGCGAAGTGCACCGCGTGCCACGCGAACGCCGAGCGCCTGCTCGGGCGCCAGCCGACCGCTTTCCACGTGAGCATCCAGGAGTGCACGCCGTGTCACGTCGAGCACCAGGGTGACAGCCTTCGTCCGCTGGTGATGGACCACGTCACGCTCGCGACCATCGGCGCGCGCACCTTGCTGCGGGCGGCGCACCACGAGAACGGAACCGGCAACGACGCCGACAGCGCGGCAACACTGGCGTCGTTGCAGACGTGGCTGCGCGTCCGCAGCCCTGAGCAGCTCGACGCCGCTTCCGCCCGCGAATCCCTCGACTGCGCCGGCTGCCACGACCGTCGTGATCCGCACTTCAAGCGCTTCGGCGTCGACTGCGCCCAGTGCCACGCGCTCGAGTCGTGGCGCATCGTCGGCTATCGACACCCGTCGCCGCGATCAAAGGAGTGCGTGCAGTGCCACCTCGCGCCGCCGAGCCACTTCATGGGCCACTTCGCGATGGTTTCGCAGGAGCGCGCCGGCAAGACAGCGAGCGTTGAGCAATGCTTTGAGTGCCATCACACGACGAGCTGGAACGACATCGTCGACGTCGGGTTCTACAAACGCCACTGACCGTTCACCGGCCACCGTTGCCGTCACCACAACCGACGTGACGGATTGGGCCGTGTGGTCGTCAATCGCTGGGTCGAACGCACAGGACGTGGCCAGCCGGGATGATGGGACATGTCATCGTCGACTGCCAAAATGACACAATCGCTGCCACCCAAACAGACTGGAATCCACCATGAAAGATTTGAGTTCATTCACAAAACGCAGCTTGGATGAGCAAGGATTCATCGAACTTGATGACGTCGATAAGGGACGATATCAGTGGCCGTTGCGATTTACTCCCGGAATCAGCATCATCTTGATTGCGGTGGGCCTGGGTCTCCAATCGCCTGTCTGGTTGGGGGCAATGGCGGCCGTCGCCCTGAGTGGCGTCCTGCTGCCCAGAGCGATGCTGCTCGATCTTGTGTATAATTTTGGTGTGCGTCACCTGTTCCACGCGCCGCGTCTGCCACCGACCCCGGCGCCTCGGCGGTACTCCTATTTGATTTCCACTGTACTTCTGACCAGTTCTGCGGTGTCGTTCCACTACGGCCAGACCGTCCTGGGATTTTTTTTCGGCGGCCTGGTTTGCCTCGGCGGCGCCGTTCTAACCATCAGTCTTTGGTGTTTTGGTTCGTGGATATACAAGATCACCAGACGCGCCGTGGCATGGATATCCGGCGGCGCAGCGAGTCACAAATCTGGGGAGGTCAATCGATAGATTTTCACATTTGATGTGGCGCTTCGTCCTGATCATGTGGCGCTGCTTGCGCAACGCCGACACCGCTGAGAACGATTGACTGACCTGTATAACAAAAGCGTCTCGTAATGGTTTTTTATCTGTCGCCGTCCTCGGGTCTTCGTCCGGTCGTCGCGGAGACATGTTCGCGACGAGGAGATCCACGACCGACGCTCCACTCAGCTCAGTCAGGGGCCGGGGCATCGATCAAGCCCCACAAGCTCCGACGGACGCGATCGGTGACTGCAGCTTCTCCGCAGCGTTCGAAGCCGGATGCTTCCGCAGTGGGAGCGGCCGGAGGAGTCCGATCGGACCACAGGGGACGAGCTGCTGTCGTCGAGCTGAAACGCTCCAGGGCTGTGTGGAAGCGCTCGCGGTGGCGCTGTTTCGGGACTCTGCGAGCACGCCGGCCACGCGGGCAGAGAGAGGTGCTCCGCGACGCGGGTGCTAGGCATGGGGTTTGCATGTCGTCCCTTCACCCACAGAGGCCGGGCGACCGGCTTCCTTTCAGGAGTCAAGATTATGCAAACCGTTCCCAGCCCGTCGACAAAGTCCAATGGCACCAAGCTGACGATGGCCGAGTGCATCACGCGTTGCCTCGACTGCTATCGCGCGTGCACCGAAGCCGCGGGCCAGTGTCTGGCCAAGGGCGGCAAGCACGCCGACGCCCCGCACCAGTCCTTGCTGCGTGACTGCGCCGAAATCTGTCGGACCAGCGCTGACTTCATGGTCCGCGGCTCGCAGCATCACCACCTGACCTGTGGGGTTTCCGCAAAGATTTGCGAGGCCTGCGCCGTGAGCTGCGAAGCCCTCGGCGACGCTGAGATGAAGGCCTGCGCCGAGGCCTGCCGCCGCTGCGCCGAGTCGTGCGGCGCGATGTCCAGCACGCACTGAGCAACCAGCGCGGACGTCGGCGACAACGTCGTCGACGTCCTGTTTGCTCGCGCCCCGTGCGGGTCGCACACACCTCCATCTGCAAGGAGAGCGACGCCCGTCCGTCGTTTCCCCTCGAAAGCGAGAACGATGACGTTGCACAAGAACACGCAGCCTCCGTCGACGGCGATGCCTCCCGCGATCATGGGCACTGGTCCGAGCGATCCGGTGTGCGGGATGTCTGCCGAGCCGACGAGCCCCCACCACCACAAGCACGACGGCGTCGATTACATCTTCTGCAGCGCCCGCTGTCGCGAGAAGTTCGTCGCCGACCCCGCCGCCTTTGTGCCATCGACGACGAAGCTGCCGCCGTTGTCGTCAACGCCGACGTCGACGACAGCGCCGAAGCCGACCACGAAGCCGACCGCGCCGACGAAGCCGGAGCCGTCGACGCAAAAGGTGCTGTGGACCTGTCCGATGCATCCCGAGATTGTCCGCGATGCGCCGGGATCGTGCCCGCTGTGCGGCATGGCCCTCGAGCGCAGCGTGCCCCTCGCTGTCGGGCCCGGCGTCACCGACGACGACGACGGTGAAGTTCGCGACATGACCCGCCGCTTCTGGGTCGCGGCCGCGTTGAGCGTGCCGCTCGTGGTCCTGGCGATGAGCGAGATGTTTTCCGGCGACCCGTTCATGGCCCTGCTGCCCGGTCGCTCGCGCGCCGTTGTTGGTTTCGTGCTGGCCACGCCGGTCGCGCTGTGGGCGGCCTGGCCCTTTCACGTCCGCGCTGTCGCCTCGGTGAAGAACCGCCACCTGAACATGTTCACCCTCATCGGCCTCGGCGTCTCCGTCGCCTACGGCTACAGCGTCGTCGCCACCCTGTTGCCGGGCTTGTTTCCGCCGTCGTTCCGCGGCCACGGTGGCGAGGTCGCCGTCTACTTCGAGGCCGCCGCCGTCATCGTCTCGTTGATCCTGTTGGGTCAGGTCCTCGAGCTGCGCGCCCGCGGGCGCACCGGCGCCGCGATCCAGAAGCTGCTCGGCCTGGCGCCGACCAGCGCGCGCCGCATCCACGACGACGGCAGCGAGACCGACGTTCCCCTGGCCGACGTCGAGGTCGGCTGGCAGCTGCGGGTGCGGCCGGGCGAAAAGGTGCCCGTCGACGGCGTCGTCGTCACTGGCAACAGCGCCGTCGACGAATCAATGGTCACCGGCGAGCCGGTGCCCAACGAGAAACAGCCCGGCGATCACGTCGTCGGCGCCACCATCAACGGCACGGGCGCGCTCGTGATGCGTGCCGAAAAGGTCGGCGCCGACACCCTGCTGGCGCGCATCGTCGGCATGGTCAGCCAGGCCCAACGCAGCCGCGCACCCATCCAGAAGCTCGCCGACACCGTCTCGGGCTGGTTCGTCCCCGTCGTCATCTTGATCGCCGTGGCGACGTTCGGGGTCTGGGCCTTGGTCGGTCCCGAGCCGCGGATGGCGCATGCGCTGATCAACGCGGTCGCCGTGCTCATCATCGCCTGCCCCTGCGCGCTCGGCCTGGCGACGCCGATGTCGATCATGGTCGCCACCGGCAAGGGCGCGTCGATCGGCGTGCTGTTCAAGAACGCCGAGGCCATCGAGGTGCTGCGCAAGGTCGATACCCTGGTCGTCGACAAGACCGGCACGCTCACCGAGGGCAAGCCGAAGCTGGTCACCGTGACGCCCGCCGCCGGCCTCGATGACCAACGCCTGCTCTCGCTGGCCGGCAGCCTGGAGCGGGGCAGCGAGCACCCGCTGGCCGCGGCCATCGTGCGCGGCGCCACCGAACGCGGCGTCGCCCTCGTCGACACCAGCGGCTTCGAGTCGGTCACCGGCAAGGGCGTGCGCGGCGTCGTCGGCGGCGAGCACACCGCCCTCGGCAACCGCGCCTTCATGACCGACCTCGGCGTCGACGTCGGCGCGCTTGAACAAGCCGCCGAAGCCCTGCGCGGTGATGGCCAGACGGTGATGTTCGTCGCGGTCGACGCCCGCCTGGCCGGCATCATCGGCGTGGCCGACCCCATCAAGGAGAGCTCCCTCGAGGCGATTCGCGCGCTGCGCGACGACGGCATCCGCGTCGTCATGCTGACCGGTGACAGCAAGACCACCGCCGGCGCCGTCGCGCGCAAGCTCGGCCTCGCCGACAGCGACGTCATCGCCGAGGTGCTGCCCGAGCAGAAGGTCGACGTCGTCCAGAAGCTGCAGAGCGAAGGCAAGGTCGTGGCCATGGCCGGCGACGGCATCAACGACGCACCCGCGCTGGCCCAGGCCGACGTGGGCCTGGCGATCGGCACTGGCACCGACGTGGCGGTAGAAACGGCGGACGTGGTCCTGATGTCGGGCGATTTGCGCGGCGTTCCCAACGCGCTTGCGCTGTCCCGCAGCACCCTGCGTAATATCCGCCTCAACCTGTTCTGGGCCTTTGCCTACAACGTGCTGCTGATTCCGGTGGCGGCGGGCGTGCTCATTCCCGCCTTCGGCATCCGGCTGAGTCCGGTGCTGGCCGCCGCCGCGATGGGCTTTTCCAGCGTGTTCGTGCTGACCAACGCCCTGCGGCTGCGGGGATTCAAACCGCCCCTGCCGCCCAGCGCACCCAGGCCCCAGCCCGGTGACCACGGCGGGCAGCTCGTGACCACCTGAGCGCCGTTCCGCGTTGCCCCCTGTTCTCCCGCCTCTCTCCCCATTACAGGAGTCCTGTCGCATGCCCAAACTCACCGTCGGCCCGTGGATCGCCACCCAGAAATTACCCAGCAAAGCGCTGGCCCGTGACCGCCAGGCTTTTCTTGAGCGGGCGCAGCACCGGCAGCAGGTTCACGAGGTGGCCGGGCTGCCGTTGATCGGTCTGGGCGGCAGGGGCGGTTTGAATCCCCGCAGCCGCAGGGCGTTGGT
>JBKJNL010000557.1:0-4175 GCA_046593615.1 Myxococcota bacterium
CTCGATCTTCCAGAAGGTGTTGCTCGGCCAGCGCTTCGCGGTGCCCACCCACCTGACCGCGACGCTGCGCTGGGACATGGCGTTGTGGGGACTGCTGCTCGTCGGGTTGTGCCTGGCCTGCATCGGCATCGGCGCGGGCATCGGCGCCGACACCGCGGGCGCGCGAGCCGGTGTGGAACCCGCTGTGGAACCCGGTGTGACACGCGACGACGGCGCGGGTGCGCTGCTCCCGGGCCGCTGGCAGCTCGTCGCCGTCATCGGCTTCGCGCTGCCGCTCGTGAGCCTGGCGCTCTACCGCAACGCCTATGCCTACTTCTACGTCAGCGTCGTGCCGCCCGCGGCGTTGTTGGCCGGCGTCGTCGTCGAGCGCGCCGAGCGGGCCCTGCGCGCAGCGCCGGCGGTGGCCGCGCTCATCACGCTGTTGCTGGCCGCGAACCTCGGGCTCGGCGGCTGGAACTGGCAGCGGGCCAACGGCGACGACGACACCGCCGACCAGATCGCCGTCGTCGACGGCGTGCACGCGATCTTCCCGACGCCGGTGCCCTACCTCGATCGCTGCGCGATGATCGGCAGCTTCAACATGGTCGGACCGTTCCTCAGCACCTGGGGCCTCGACGAGTACCGCCGGAAGAAGAAGCCGCTGTTCGCGTCGCTGCTGCAGAAGCACCAGCCACGCTTCCTGCTCATCGACATCGACAGCTTCGAGCTGGGCGGCAAATGGCACGACGCGCGCTCGCAGCTGCGCCTGCTGCCCGAAGACTTCGCGACCTTGCAGCAGGCCTTTGTGCCGTGGTGGGGACCGGTGTGGGTCGCCGGGCGCACCGTCACGTTGGCCGCCGGCGTCTCCGTCAACGTCGACCTGGCCATCGCCGACCGCTACGTCGTCGACGATGCTGGCGCCAAAAACAGCGCCCTCGACGTCGTCATCGACGGCCAACGCCTGTCGCCGGGCGCCACCGTCGACCTCGCCGCTGGCAGGCACACCGTCGTCAGCGCCACCGGCGGCACCGTCACCCTGCGCAGCAGCAGCGCCCAGCCGCCGCCGTCGACGCCCGCGCCGGCCGGCAAGGTCTTTTCCACGTTCAAGTTCCGCACTTCGGTGCGCCGCTAGCGCCACGAGGACGAAGCCCATGCCGCATCCGCCATGTTGAAGAAGCCATGCTGAAGAAACCATGTTGAAGAATCTGCGCGCCTGGATCGCCGCCGCTGGCTGGCCCTGGGTGGTGGCGTCGCTGTTCGTGCTCGCGTTGGGCACCGGCCTGCGCCTGCTCGGCTACTTCGGCGACGAGCTGCAGCTGTGGCTCGACGAGGCCGGCTGGGCCCAGATGCTCGTCGAGGGCACCGCCGCCTGGATCCGCCCCGCCGGCTACATGTGGCTCACCGGCCTGCTGCTGAGCATCGTCAACAACGAGCAGATGCTGCGCTCGCTGTCGCTGGTGGCCGGCATCGCCCAGCTGCCGCTGCTGCTGTTGTCGTTGCTGCAGGCCCTGTGGTGGCTGTCGTCGACCACACCGACGACGACACCGACGACACCGACGACGACGCTGACGACGACACCGACGACGATGGCGGGGGCGGCGAAGTGGTTGGCGCTGCTCGGCACGTTCTTGTTGGCCATCAACCCCGTCGCCGTGGCCATGAGCAAGGAGTTCAAGCCCTACGCCCTCGAGGCCACCGTGCACGTGCTGCTCGCGGTCTGGGCCACGGCCTACTGCCAGAGCGATCGCCGCCGGCACCTCGTCGGGCTGGTCATCACCGCGGCGGTGTCGCCGTTGTTGGCCTGGTCGGTGGTGTTCGCCTACCCCGGCGTGTTCGCCGTCGTCGGCCTGCGCGCCTGGCAGGCCAGGCGCCGCACCGACGTCGTCATCGGCGCCGTCGGCGGCGTCGCCACGCTGCTGGTGCTGGGCGTCATCTGGGCCCTGCGCGTCTCGGGCAACCCCGAGCGGGCCAACTTCTGGGGCCGCAAATACGACGTCTTCTACGTCGGCCGCAGCGGCGTCGACAAGCTGCTGTGGCTCCTCGGCAAGACCGCCGACCTGCTCGGGTTTCCGGCGCGCCTCGAGCCTGGCCTGCCGATCCCCGGGCTCGCCGGGGCACCCGCCTCCGGGTGGTTGCTGGTGCTGCACGTCGTCTGCGTCGGCCTGTGCCTGCTCGGCGTCGCCACGCTGATTCGCAAGAAACACTGGCAACTGATGGCCATCTGGCTGCTGCCCTGGATTGTCGCCCTGGTCTTCAACCTGGCGCGAAAATGGCCCTACGGGATCTTTCGCACCAACGCCTTTTTTCTGTTCTATGCCCTCGGGTTCCTGGGCTTCGGCCTGGCCGCCCTCGGCCCGCTGCTGAAGACCCCGCTGGCGCGCCGCATCGCGATTGTCGTCGTCGTTGCCGTCTGCGTCAGCGTGTTTCCGTTCGACCTGGGCCCGTTTCGCGTCAAGAACGAGCGCGCCCTGGCCCTCAGCTCGTCGGTCCGCACCGCGCTCGAAAAGGTCTACGAAGAAGAAAGCAAAAAGCCGGTAGATGCGCCGCGGTCGCTGGTTTTGCTCGATGGTCATGCTTGCGGGATCTTTGAGTATTATGCACGCAGCCACGTCGACACCCGCGTCCGGTTCTCGGCGGTGTTCGACCAGCGCTTGATCGTGGCCTGCACCGGCAACGCGGCAAAAAAATGGAGCGGCGTGCTGCGCCAGGAGCCGCGCTTCGTCAGCAAGATCAAGGTGGTCCGCGGACCGACGACGACGACGCGGGGGCCGACGGCGCCCCCCCCGGAAGGCGACGAGGACGACGACGAAGCCGAGCCCACGACGACGACGACGAAGCTGACGTCGTTTCCGTATGACTGGGTCATCTCAGCCAAGCCCGGCTTCATGGACCTGACGCTCAATGAAGGTCGGGTCGGCTGCGCCTCGAGCACCGTCGATGTGCTGCCCGCGTCGACGGTGTTGCTGCGCTGCCTGCGCGCGCCGCTCGCGGCCGTCGTGCCCGAGGCGCCGAACCCGGTCCCCGCGGTCCCGGCGGTCCCGGGGGTGGCGCCGTGAGCAGCGCTCGATGTGCGCTGCGCGCGAAGTCGCCGTGTGCGGAGTCGCCGTGTACGGGGCGGCCATGCGCGTGATCGCCTGGGGCACCTACGACCTGACCAAGCCGCGCACGCGCATCCTGCTCGAGGCCCTGCACCACAGCGGCGTCGACGTCGAGGAGTGCCACGCCGACGTCTGGTCCGACGTCGTCGACAAGAGCCAGATCAAAGGGCTCGTGCCGAAGCTCAAGCTCGGCGCGCGCTGGGCCTGGCAGTACGGCGGCCTCGTCTCGCGCTACCTGCGCCTGAAAAAGGCCGACGTCGTCTTTGTCGGCTACCTCGGGCAGCTCGACGTGCTGTTGCTGCGACCGCTGGCCGCGCTGCGCGGCGAGCGCGTGGTGTGGGACGCCTTTCTGTCGCTCTACGACACGGTGGTGAACGACCGGCAGATGGTCGGCAAGAACCACGTCGTCGCCCGCGCGCTGCTCGCCTGGGAGTGGCTGTCGTGCCGCGCCGCCGACATCGTGCTGCTCGACACCGAGGCCCACGCCGCCTGGTTCCGCGACACCTTTGGCCTCGCCGACGACGCCACCGCGGCCATCTTTGTGGGCGCCGAGGCCGGTGCCTTTTTCGCCGCCACACCCGACAACGAACGCGAAGACGACGACGACGCAGACGCAGACGACAAAGCAGACGGCGACCGGCCCGTGTCGGTGGTCTTCTACGGGCAGTTCATTCCGCTGCATGGCATCGAATGCATCGTCGAAGCCGCGCGCCTCTCGGACCCCCGGCACGTGCGCTGGACCCTCATCGGCAAGGGCCAGGAGACGGCAAAGATCCAGGCGTTGCTCGACGAGCAGCCGCTGCCGAACCTGACCTGGATCCCCTGGGTCGAGTACAAAGACCTCGCCGCCCACATCGCCGCCGCCGACGTCTGCCTGGGCATCTTTGGCGGCTCCGACAAAGCCGCGCGGGTCATCCCCAACAAGGTCTTTCAAATCCTGTCGGTGGGAAAGCCGCTCATCACCCGCGACTCCCCGGCCATCCGTGAGCTGATCGACGACGACGAGCACGGCCCGGGAGCGGGGAACCCGGGCATCGCGCTGGTGCCGCCGATGGATCCGGCGGCGCTGTTGTCGGCGGTGCTGCGCCTGCGCGCCGA
>JBKJNL010000723.1:0-6627 GCA_046593615.1 Myxococcota bacterium
ACGCGTCCTTTTTGGGATCGCGGGCCTTCATGGCGTCTTTCCAGGCGGTGTTGATGTCGGCGAAGAGGGTCATGCGGCCGACGGTGATGCCACCACCGTCGGGCCGCAAGGGGTCTCGCGCTACCGGGACACAGAAACAATCTCGAGCCCGCCGCCGGGGCTGATGGCGACGACGTCGACACCGAGCACGACGAGCTCGGCGGCGGCATGCAGGGCCTGGGTCTGGCTGACCGACGTCAGCGTGCCCCCGTTGCGAGCGAAGAACTGCACGCCACTGACCAGCCCCGGCGACGTTCCGATGCGCGCGCCGTCGCCGCCGACGACGAATCGTCCGGCACCGGCCAGGCCGCCGATCGACCGCGCTGCCGTGGCCTCGGTCGCCAGGGTGCTCGTCGTCAGACGCACGAGCTCGCCCGTGAATCCGCTGCCAGAGCGGGAGACGTAGACAAAGGCGCCGCGCAACTCGACCTCGCCGAAGCCGTCGCTGTCGGCGGTGAGGAAGCCGGTCCGCGTCGCGTCAATGGTCATCGCGCCATCGAAGAGCCCGAGGTTGACGGTGGAGACGCGCCCGTCCGTCGCTGACGCGACGACGCGGTTGTCGACGATCTCGCTGAGCCGCGCGACGTTGGGCACCGCGACCGTGCCGAGGCAGGTTGGCGTGACCGGGTTGCCGGCCGCCGTGCTGCGATGGTTCAGCGCCCAGAGCTCCACCGTGCCGGCGTTGGTCGCGATGACCGCGACGGCGCCATCGACCGTGATGTCGACAGACTCGGGCGCGGTCGGGCAGATCGTGCCGGTGCGCAGCACAGCCTCGTTGTTTTTCCGTCTCGTCAAGACGACAAAGGCCTCGGACGCCTTTTGCGGGTTGGCGACGTAGACGGCCGCGCCCTGCAGCGCGAGGTGAGAGGCACCGGCCGGGAAGGCCACCGATTGTTCGACCTCGCGCACGGGAGCGTCGGGATCGTCGACGCCGAAGTACTGGACTGCCGTGGCGCTCGCCGTGCGAACGGCAGTCACGACGACGGTCTGTCGGCCAGCTGCATCGAGCAACGCCGAAGCGCCGGAGGTGCCGCGGGCCGCGAAGCGAACCGGCTGCCACAGCTCCATCGCTTCGAGCGCGCCAGAGGTCGTGAGTCCGTAGACGGTGTTCTCCTCGACGTCGATGGTCGCGAGCGAAGGTTGCGTGGCAGTGATGAGCGAGCGCCCGACCACCGACGGCGCATCGGGGTCGGAGATGTCGATGACGAAGAGCCGCGACGCAGTGCCGCTGGTCTGGTCCACGCAATAGGCATGGCTGCCCTGGACGTCGAGCGAACCGCAGCCGAAGTCGAAGCGTGTCCCCCGACGTGTCAGCCCGAGCGGCGATGTGACGTTGCCGGTGCGGATGACGTCGAAGAGGAACAGCCCGGTGGTGGTGCCGACGTAGGCGACGTCGTTGGAGAGCACCAGGCCAGTCGGGACGCCAGTCACCGCGGTGAAGTCGAGGTTGCCCGTGACGACCGGGCCGCCGGTCTCGTCGATGTCGACAGGTCGAACGGCAACGCCGCCGAGAAAGGTGCTCGTGTAGAGCAACACAGCCCGCAGGCTGCCGCTTGCCCCGTTGCTCGACGAGTCGACGGCGACGAACAGGTTTCGATCCGTGTTGCCAATCATATTCGTCGCGGCGGCGATCTTGACCAGGTTGCCGCCGGTCGACGCCGCAACGGACGCGGGCTGTCCGAGCGTCAGCACCTCGGCCGTCGCGTTGCGGAGACCGATGGCGCCGCGGCCGAAAAAGGCGATGTCGGCGAGCTGGTTGTTGCCGTCGCCCAGGTTCATCGTCTGGAACGTCACCGGCAGCGCAGTCGCTGTCGACGTATCGATGAAGCGCGCTGCCTGCGACGTCGTCGCATTGACGATGTAGATGAAGCGTCCGAAGCGCCGCAGGCGATCGCCCGCGACGAGCCCAGCCTGGCAGTCCAGCTGGACCATCGCCGTTGGATCGGCGACGTCGTAGACGCACAAGTTGGTGCCGGCCTTGACCCAGGCCCGTGCGCCGACGACGACGATGGAGTCGGCCGCTCCTGCGGGCAGCGCCGTGCTGCCCACCGAGGCCGGCGCCACAACGTTGGGCAGGGCCGTGACGATCGTCGTAAAGGCGGACGTGTTTCCGGCGGTGTCGACGGCGGCGACGCGCAGCGAAAACGGCGTGTTGTTGCCGAGACCGGTCAGCGTCAGCGAGCGCGACGACGGCCCGACGCTGATCGCGCTTGGGCCCTGATCGGCGAAGTTGCCGGTCAGCGGCGCGCCCGGCTCGTAGCCGTACTCGACCTTGTACGACGCGATTTCGGCGGGCGGCGACGACGACGGCGTCCACGAGAACGTCACCGACCCGCTGCGCTCGGAGGCGATGGGGGCGGTCGGCGCGTTCGGCGCGAGGGTGTCCTTCGTGATGACGCGCAGGTCTTCGTTGCTGCGGTTGCCGGCCCTGTCGACGGCGACGACACGGATGCGGCTCTCGCCCTCGACGAGCATGGACGTAGGCAGGGAGAACGACGTGGTGCCGTTCCAATCGCATTCGGGTGGGACAGCTGCGCACGTGAGCGCGGCGGGAGCCGCCGTGGTGTTGGCGAAGCCCGTCAGGTGGAAGGGACGAGCCACCAGTCCGGAGCCGCCGGTGTCTGTCGAGACCGTCGCGAGCCCACCAAAGGCCACGGTGGCCGCGGCGGTGATGACGCTGCCGTCGGCGAAGAGCGGGTCGGTGGGCGGCGTCTGATCGAGCCTCGTGATCCGCTGGCCGGACGCGGTGTTGCCGGCGTGGTCAACAAAGCGGACGAAGACCGTCTTGCTGCCGTCGCCGGCGTCGAGCACCACCGGCGTGTCGTTCGGCTGGATGAACGGCGGCCCGACAACGTCGGTGAAGTTCAGGGCGCCGACGTCGGCAAAGGTGCTGACGGAGGACGCCTGGAATGTCCCGAGTGTGCCGACGCCCGCGGTCGCCGCCTCGTTGGTCACAGTCAACGTCCTGACGATCATGGTCTGGCTGCGGGTCTGCGCAGGATTCGTCACCAGCGTGTTGTCGCTGATGTCAAAGGCGACGGTGGGGGCGACCGTGTCGCGCACGACGAAGAGGTTTCGCCCCTGGCTCAGGTTTCCTGCCGCATCTTCGAGCGCCAGGATCATGATCTTCTTGCCTTCGCCGGCGAGCGGGACCGCGTTGACGGCCTCGGGCAGGGAGCGCCGGACGCAGCG
This sequence comes from Myxococcota bacterium, assembly GCA_046593615.1. GTDB lineage: Bacteria > Myxococcota > UBA727 > UBA727 > VGSZ01 > VGSZ01. The sequence continues at coordinate 3,232 of JBKJNL010000723.1, forward strand.
GTTCTGCAGGAGCTGCGGCAGATCCTTCACAGGAAACGGGTCACAGATTTCGCCAGCCAACAAGCAGTCTGCGTCGACGGCGCAGGAGCGGTCTTCGCCGAGGCCGTTCGCCTGGCTCTGGTCGAAGTCGGTCGTGGCGAGGGTCAGCACAGTCGCGACGTCACTTGACGCAAAGGCGACTTCGAAGCCGACGTCGGAGCCCGAGGCGAGGTTGGTGAAGCCGAGCGTGTCGTCGCCAAAGGTCTGAGCGAAGCTCGCGCTCGCATCGACGAGCTGGCAGACACTGCAGAAGGGGCGCACCGAGCCGAAGTTCGGCTTGTCCTCGTCAAAGAAGATGTCGTCGACGCCCGCGGCCGTGTTCCCGGCGCGATCCTGGAAACAACCGACCGCGAACTTGGTGCCGGAGTCGTCGACACCGCCGTCGTTCGACAGCGTGAACGACCCTTGACCGCTCACCGTTGCGAAGCTCCCGACATAGCTGACCTGCCCGCAATCAACCGTGGGTTCGCGCGACGTGACGAAGCGCAGCGGGTCTGTGCTCGGTGACGGCGTGAAGTTCAGCGACACGATGTCGGTGTTGGTGATGGAAGCGTTGGTGATGGTTCCCACGTCGATGCGCACCGCCACGGATGGCGGCTGGGTGTCGAGCGTGATCGACTTTTTCTTGTTGGCGGTGTCGAGGTCGTTGGTCTGGCCCGACGGCTCCTTGATGCAGACGCTGACGTCGCGGCTGCCGTCGACGCCGCCGGCTTCGAGGGCATGATCGATGTTGAACGGGAGCGGCGGCAGGGGGTTTGGCAGGAGCGTGTAGCTCGTGCTCGCGCTGGTGCACGACAACGTCGCGGCGTTGGCGATGGCGAAGCTGGACCCCGCGGCGACCGAACCCGACGTGACCTTGATTGTCACCTCACGGGTGCTGGTGAAGGTGGCGTCGGGCGCAGGCGTGCCGCGCCGGCCCAGCTCGAACACGATGCCCGGCGCGGTGGCGTCGACGTCGATCGAGTCCTGCACCTTCGCGAGGTTGCCGGCGGTGTCGGCGAGGCAGGCAAACACGGTCGCGGTGCCTTGCGCCAATGTCTGGGCCGCGCCCGGATTGGAAAAGGCCGTGTAACCCGTTGGCGTCGCTGGACAGGTGCCAGGGTCGGTCGTGAAGAGACGCGACAGGACGACGTCGACGACGTCGGCGAAGTTGGTTGTGACGGAAGTGTCGAGCGAGAACGCCGCGCCGCTGTCGAGCGACATCGTGGCGCTGGGTGGGCTCGTGTCGAGGACCAGGGTGTCGCTGACCAGCGAGGTGTTGTTGAACGCGTCCTTGAAACAGACGAAGACGGTCTTGGTGCCGTCCCCCGTCGACAGCGTATGCGCCACGTTGGCCGGCAACGTCGCTTCGATGGCCGCGTAGCCGGCGGTGTTGCTGCAGTCGATCGAGTCGTTGGCGATCTTCCGGGTGACGCCGCTCTCGGCGGTGATCAGGTTGAGGCGGACCGCCACCGACGTGGTGTTCACCAGCTCGGTCACGACCCCACCGCTGCTGCGCACCTCGACCGTCGCCGACGGACCGGTCTGGTCGAGGTTCACGAGGCGGGTGACCGGCACCGTCGACGTCACGCCGAGCCCGTCACGCAGACACAGGTTGATGGTGGTCGACGCTGTCACCGGGATCTGGTGCTGCTGCGTCGACGACAACGTCGTGTACGACGCCGACGAGCACGTCAGCGGCGTGTTGGAAATGGCCATGCTGACGGGTCCGTTGGTGTCGGTGGCGTCGATGACGACGGTCACGGTCGTCGAGTTCGTCGTGACGGTGGTCGCGACCCCGTTGACGGTGAACGACGCCAGCGTCGGCGGGGTGACGTCGACATCAACCGTGTCGGTCAGGACGGCGGAGACGTTGCCGGCGGCGTCGCGCAAGCAGGCAAACACTGTCTTCGTGCCGGAGCCGGCGGTCAGGGTGTGGCTCACCGAGGGCTGCACGGCGGCGTAGCTGCCCGCGCCTGTGGGGCACGAGGCCAGCGTGGTGTTCTGGACAAGGATGCCGGTGACGTCGTTGCTGAAGGTCAACGTCGCCGTGGTGCTGATCGTCCCGATCAGCGCGGCGCCGCTCGCCAAGGCCAACGTTCCGGTGGGCACCTGGTTGTCGACCGTGATCGACGTCGTCGCCGACGTCACATTGCCGGCGTCGTCCTTGAAGCAGGCGAAGTAGGGCTTGAAGCCCGAGCCACCGAGCAGCGCGATGTTGCTCACCGTCGCCGACGTGCCGCTGATGACGGCGTAGCCAGACTCGGTCGAGCAATCGACGGCCTGGCCGTGCTTGAAGCGGGAAGCGTCGCCGCGGGTGAACGTGCCGTTCACCGACGACGTCGTCGTGAAGCCCGCGGGATCGGCCGCCGCCGTCGACGTCAAGGTCACCAGCACGCCGCTGGGCGCCACGGTGTCGAAGTTGATCGTCGCCGTGTGCCCGGGTGTCGCGGCGCAGCTGGTGAAGGTCTGGCTGACCAGCCCGGCCGCGTCGCGGAACCGCACGGCCACGGTCTTGGTTCCTTGCGTCGATCCATCGAGCAGGGCCTGGATCGCCGTCGAGAACGACACGAACGGCTCGTCCGCTTCGTTGTCTGCGCAGCCGTCGGTGGCGATCGACATCTCGGTCGCTCCCGATGCGGCCAGCGTCAACGACGACGCCACGCTGTTGGTCGCGGTGGCGCCGGCGTTGATGCACAGGCCCGTCGCCGTGCCGGCCCCACAGGTGAGCGTGGCCGCAGCCGGCGCCGCGCGATCGAGGTCGATGGCATCCGACGCCGCAGCGGATTCGTTGCCCGCGGCATCGCGAAAGATGACCAGCACGGTTTTGCTGCCGTCGTCGGCGGCGGCGACGCCGTTTTCGATGACGACGCCGCTGATGGTTGCCGGGCTCGTCGCGAGTGCCGCAAAGGCCTCGGTGTCGGCGGGGTTGTCGGGGGTCAGCACCAGGCGCTCGGTGGCGCCCGTGGCCTGCACACTCAAGGTGACGGTCGCCGAAGAGGTCGCAGCCGCGCCGCTGTTGATGAAGACGGCGGCGCCGGTGGGCGGCGTGCTGTCAAGCGTGATGGCGGCGTTGATGGCCAGGATGCTGGTGTTGCCGGCGGTGTCCTTGAGCTGGACGTTCACCTGTTTGGCGCCGTCGGTCGGCGACAGAGCCACCGCGCGCGATGCGTTGAAAGCCTCGAACGGAACGCTGCCGCCGACGAAGCCGCTGTCTTCGGAGACGCGCATCTGAGAGGCGTCGGCGGAAGCGGCCGCGAGCGTCAAGGTGACGAAGGGCGAGCGCGTCAGGCCCGCGGTCGGCGACAGGCCCGCCAGCGACGCCGTCGCCGACGGCGCGACGGTGTCGAACGTGATGCCGTCGAGGCTGGCGTTGGC
>JBKJNL010000751.1:0-6301 GCA_046593615.1 Myxococcota bacterium
CCACAGGAGCTCGCCCCGGGCTTTGACGCGCTCGAGGGCGTCCGTCGGCAGCGGTGCTTCGTCGTCGGCGGCTGCTTGGCCGGCGCCGGCGTCAGGCGTGACGACCACGGGGGATGGCACGCCGCCGTCGACGACCGGGTCGGCCGCATGGGCCGCCGCCGCGACGGCGAGCAGGACGCAGAGCAGGACGAAGAGCAGAAGCCGGTTCACGCTCAGGTTCAACCACGATGACGACGACACCGCCACGGGGCCTGGCGAGGCTGCGGTGCGCGGGCTGCGGAACGCCGCCGTCCGGCCCGAGACGTCGGCGTCAACGCAGCGGCAGGCGAACCTCGACGGAGCAGCCTTCGCGGCCGCGCCCTTCGTTGTTCGGCACCACGCGGGCGTCGCCGCCATGGGCGCGGGCCAGCTCGCGCACGAGGGCCAGGCCGAGGCCGGTGCCGGCGATGTGGTCTTCGCCGGCGCGCAACACGCGGTGGAAGCGCTGAAACACCTTTTCGCGCTCGGCGTCGGGGACGCCGGGGCCGTGGTCGGAGACGACGACGACGACGTCATCGCCCAGCCGCGCGACGACGACGGCGACGGATTTATCGACGCTGTCGCCGGCGTATTTGACGGCGTTTTCGACGAGGTTGACGATGATCTGCTCGACACCCTGGCGGTCAAAGCTGCCGGTCAGCGCCACGTCGTCGGGGGGCAGGTCGCACGAAATGGTGAAGCCGCGGCTCTCGCACAGGGCCCGCTGCGACGCAGCGATGTCGGCGACGACCTCGCCGAGATCGAGGGTCGCGAGGCGCAGCGGGCGCCGGCCTTCTTCGAGCCGCTGGGCCTCGAGCACGTTCTCGACGAGATGGCCGAGGCGCACGCTCTCTTTGACCATGTCGTCGTGGAAGCGGCGCTGCTTCGCGGGGTCGGTGACCAGGCCGTCGCGCATCAGCTCGGCGTGCATGCGCAGCGTCGTCAGCGGCGTCCGCAGCTCGTGCGACACCGCCGAGATAAAGGCCGACTTCTGCCGCGACAGCGCGTCGGCGCGGGCCGCCGCCCGGTCGATGATGATGAGCGCGGCGACCACGAGCAGAAACAGCGACGCCAGCAGCCCGACCTCGGCCGCCGGGAACCACGGCTCCGCGGGCTCCGAGAAGCACAGGTCGAGGTCGTCGAGCACCTCGCTGATGGGCGTGCGCAGCGTGCAGACGGCGGCGGCATCGTGCGAGAGGATCGTCGGCGCCATGCCGACGCGGCGCTGCAACAATCCGGGCAACCAGCTGGCGCGCACGGCCTCTTCGTCGAGAACGACGCCTTGCACGGTGCTGCTGCCGCCTTTTGAGACCACGCGGTGCAACACGCGTTGGCCGGCGAGGGTGTCGAAGACCATCGGCGTGTAGTCGATGGCGACGTCTTCTTTGCTCTTCTTGCTCGGCAGCTTCGATTTCTTCACCGGCTTGGCGCGGGTGCCGAGGTTGTCGAGGTCGGCCTTTGTCCAGTCGATGTCGTTGCGTCCGATGTTCGGCAGCTTGGGGTTCTCGGCGAGGGCGGCGCGCTTCTGCGGCTCGGGCTCGGCCTCTTTGAGCTGCTTGTAGACTTCGCGCGAGGCGGCGTTCAGCTCTTGCACCGACTGCTTCTCGGCGTAGCCGAGCTGCGAGTCGAGCAACGCCAGCTCGGGGTCGACGTCGGCGACGGGCTGACCGTTGACCGGCTTGGCCAGGGCCCGCACCGGCGCCAGATCGCGGCTCAGGATGACCTCGCGGATGCGCCGTGCGGCGTCGGGCCGGGTGTGCTCGTGGGGCAGCGTGAGCGTGCCGTCGGGGTTCACCTGGAACCAGCCGAGCAGCCGACGATCGTCGGGGGCCCGCGACAACGGCGACGGCGCCACGGCGTCCGAGGCCGCGACCACGCCTTCGGGGCGATAGACCTCGTTGAACTGATCGAAGGGGCGGGCGTCTTCGCGGGCCCGCAGCTCTTCGAGGCTCTCGTCGACGACGCCGCGCAAGAGGTCGGCGGCGCGCACCAGGGCGGCGCGCTCTTCGCGCTCTTCGGCCTGGCGGCGGCTGACGGTGGCGACGACGCCCATGACGGTGGTGACGGCGACGACGACGAACACGGCCGAGAGCCACAGCCGGCGGCCGAGGGCGCTGCCCATGCCGAACGTCGTCCAGGGCCCGATGCCCGTCGTCGAGCCCAGTCGCCCCTGGAGCGGCAGACGCGGCTTCATCAGCTGACCCGGCCTTCGAAGCGGTAGCCGCGACCGCGCACCGTGCCGATCCAATGCTCGCCGCCGACGCGCTTCAGCTTGGCGCGCAGCTGCTGCACGTGGACGTCGACGGTGCGGGTCTGGATCGAGCCGTCGCGGTAGCCCCAGACGTTCACCAGCAGCTCGTCGCGGGGCACGGGGCGGTGGTCGCGGCTGCACAGAAACGACAGCAGCGCGCACTCGCGGGCCGTCAGCTTGACGATTTCAGGGCCGCGCGACACGACCAATTGATCGACATCGAAGAGGGCCTCGTCGTCGATCGTGATGCGGTGCTTGGGCTCCTTTTCGGTCTGCTGCCGTCGCCGGAGAAGTCCCTTGACCCGGGCCACCAGCTCGTGGATGCCGAACGGCTTGGTGACATAGTCATCGGCGCCCCTTTCGAGCCCTTTCACAATGTCTTCTTCAGAGCCCTTGGCGGTCAAGAGCAAGACCGGGACGAAGTCCGAGCGGGCGCGCAGGTGGGTGAGCACCGAGAGGCCGTCCATGCCCGGCAACATGATGTCGAGCAGCACCGCGTCGAAGCCGCCGTCGGCGGCGCGCTCGACCGCCAGCAGGCCGTCGCCGACAGCGTCGACGTCGAAGCCCTGGCTGGTGAAGAGCTCGACGAGGCCCTCGCGGATCGGGGCTTCGTCTTCGACGAGCAGCAACTTGGGTCGGGCTTCGGTCACGGACAGCATCATGCGCGACTCGCTTCCTTTCGGCATCCACGGTGGTGTCCCGGATCGGCGTCGGCCCCCAGCCCCGGTTCGAGGGTGGGGGCCGGGGGCGTCGAGGTCGCCCCGCTCCAGCACGCAGGCGCTTGGGCCCCTCAGTGGTCCGACTTCTTTTCGTAGCTGCCGGTGCTGCGGCCGACGTCGCGGGCCATCGCCTTTGCCTTTTTGTTCATGCTGGCGCGGGTGCCCATGCCGCCGAGGGCGTTGTCGGCCTGGTAGGCGTCGACCTCGGCCGCGAGGCTGCCGAGCTTGTCGTTCTTGAAGGCCTTTGACGCCTCTTTCACCTTTTGTTTTTGCTCGACGAGGATCTGGTCGCCCGAGGCAAAGTCGCCGCGGTTGTAGGCCTCGTTGGCGTGCAGCATCGCCGTCGACGTCTCCCATTCGGTGGCTTTGACGGCGACGTCGGCGACGGTGGAGGCCGCGACCTGCACCTGATCTTTCGTAAAGGTCGCGTTGACCGCCAGGGTCGTCGTGAAATTCTGCGAGTCCGCGGCGCCGACAAAGGCGACGTCGACGTCGAGCAGGTCGAGCACGCCTTCTTGCTGGGCCGCGTGGCGCACCTTGACGAGCACGTCGGTGGTGCGGCCGCCGTAGACGTCGCCGACCGGGATGATCCAGCGGTTGCCGCTCTTGTCGAACGTGAAGCCGGTGACGTCGACGATTTCGAGGCCGTTCTTGGGCGTCAGGGTGATGGCGGCGTTCTTGGCGACGACCTCGGCCATGCTCTTCAGCTCGGTCTGGAAGATCTTGGCCAGCTGCGCCGACCCGCCGCCCTGCTCGGTGCGGCTCTCGACGAACCACGAGTTGCCCATGCCCTGGTCGGCGATGCGGGCCATCAGGTCTTCGTTGTAGTCGGTGCCGAGGCCGATCGTCGTCGTCGTGATGCCGAGCTTGGCCAGCGCCTTTGTCTGTTCGGCGAGGCCGGCTTCGCTGTCGGGCTGGCCGTCGGAGAGCAGCAAGATGCGATTGACGCGGCTCTGGCCGGCGATGCGCTGGGCTTCGCTGCCACCGGTGTCGAGGCCGCTGTGCATGTCGGTGCTGCCGCGCGCCGACAGCTGCTCGATGCGACGGCAGCCGTTGGCGATGCTCTCGGCGTTGCCGACCGCGCCGCTGACGAGGACCTCGGCGCCGTTGTCGAAGCTGACGACGGAGAAGCGGTCGGCCGGCGTGAGCTCTTGCAGCGCCTTGCAGCCGGCGTCTTCGGCGGTCTCCATCTTGCGCTCGCTGCCCATCGAGCCCGACCGATCGATGACCAGCGTCAGTGACACAGGCACGCGCTCCTGCTTCTGCAACGAGGCCACGCCCGTCAGCGCCACGCGCGCAAAGGTGTCGCCGGCCTGTTGGGCGCTGAGGTGGGTGCGCGCCAGCGAGGCTTCGACGGTCACGGGGCCGACAGCCCTCGAGTGTGAGGCAGCCACCGTCTTTGGGCCGTGATCGGCGAGGGGGCCGGTGCCGACGACGACGCCAGCGACGCCGACCGAGCCAAGGAACGCAAAGGGAATCAGCGGTTTCATCGAGTCCTCCGGGGTGTGCACGCCAACAGCGCTGCGGGCTTCAACGTGCAGACAACCGAAAGACCTGATCCGCTCTGTTACGGCTGCGTAAAGACGCTTTGCCGCTGCGCGTCGAAGCCACTGCAACACCGCTGCGGCCAGCGTGGCCCTTGTGGAGGCCCGTGCCGCGCGCGACCGTCGGCGCCATGCGCGTCGTCTCCCTCACCGCCGTCGCCGCCTCTGCCACCTTGGCCGTCGTCGTCGCCGCCAGCAGCGCCTGTCCGTCGTCCTCACCGCCGCCGGGACCGCCCGCGCCGGTGTGGGCGCCGGGCACATTGCTCGGCTCCGAAGGAACAGACGGCGCGCCCGGCGATCGCGGCTTCAGCGATGTGCGGGGGCTCGTGCACGCCCACTCGGTCTACTCCCACGACGCCTGCGACGGCGAGCCCGTCGACGCAGACGGCGTGCGCGACAGCGTCTGCTTCGACGACTTCCGCCGCGGCCTCTGCCAATCGCAGCACGACTTCGTCTTTCTCACCGACCACGGCGACAGCTTTGCGGCCACCGAATTCCCCGAGGCGCTGCTCTACCGCCCCGACCTCGGTGACGAGCTCGTGCAGCGCGGCGCCGACGTCGCTGCCGGCGGCTCGGCCGATGGCGTCGCCAACCGCGTCACCTGCGACGACGGCCACACGCTGTTGATCATGGCCGGCAGCGAAAACGGCCTCATGCCGGTCGGCCTCGAGCGCCACATCGAAGCCCGGGCCCTCTACGGCGAGCAGACCGAAGCCGCGGCCACCGCCCTGCGCGACGCCGGTGCCGTCGTGCTGCTGGCCCACCCGGAAGACTTCAGCGTCGAAGAGCTCCTGGGTTTGCCGATCGACGGCTTCGAGATGTTCAACCTCCACGCGAACACCGTGCTCGGCGCGGGCTTCGCGCTCGACCTGCTGTTGCGCGCCAACGACAACGATCCGGGCGTGCCCCACCCCGACCTGTTGGTGCTCGCGCTCTACAGCGAAGATGCGCGCTACCTGAATCTGTGGGGCAACGTGCTGGCCTCGGGCAAGCGGGTGGTGTCGACGATGGGCACCGACTGCCACCGCAACACCTTTCGCACGATCCTCGAGGACGGCGAGCGCGCCGACTCCTACCGCCGCATGATGATCGCCTTTTCGAACCACCTGCGCGTGAAGCCCGCGCCCGACGGCTCCGTCGACGACGCCGCCCTCAAAGAGGCACTCGCCAGCGGCCGCGTCTGGGGCGCGTTTGAGATGCTCGGCTACCCCGTCGGCTTCGACGCCGTCGCCGTCGACGGCAGCGCGACCTACGAGATGGGCGACACCGTTCCCGTCGGCGCGCACATCCGGGCGTCGATGCCAGCGGTGCGGGACCTCGACCCATCGAAAGAGCCGCCGCACCTGACCTTGCGGCTGCTGAAAGCCGAAGCCAGCGACGCCGGCTTCGTCGAAGTCGCCAGCAGCGACAGCGGCGACCTCGACGTCGTCGTCGCCGGCCCCGGCGCCTACCGCGTCGAGGTGCGCATGATGCCGCTGCACCTGCGCCAGGACCTGCGCGACGAAGACCGGCGCCTGCTCGACGAGGCCGCCAGCGAGTACCCGTGGATCTACGCGAACCCGTTCTACGTGCAGTAGGCGGCGTGGGCCTCGCAGGCTCCGCAGCCTCGTCGAGCTCGCAACGGCCGGGCCGCGGCCGGCATCTCACCTGACAACTCTGCGGGGCTTGCACCGGGCCTCGACGAGCGTCGTTCCTTTCGCACCGAGAGCGCCATGACACCGATGCCCCGCGCCGCCGCTGTCGTTGCCCTTATCGCTGTCGCTGTTGTC
>JBKJNL010000813.1:0-5749 GCA_046593615.1 Myxococcota bacterium
GGCGCGCCGCCGTCGTCGGGGGATGCCAGCCCCAGCAAAACGCGCGTGGCCTGCGGGGCCAGGGCCCGCAGGGCGCTCGACTTGTCGGCTTCGACGGTCTGCCGCTCGAGCACCTGGCCGGTCTTGCCGTCGAACAACGTCAGGGCCAGCACCGAGGTGCCGCCGACACGCGTGACGGTGCCGCTGATGATGCGCCCGGCCCCGAGGCTGCCCGCGATCTCCGACACGCACGACGAGGTGCCGTCGCAACCGGCGGCCTGGCGTGCGGCTTCGACGTCGAGGATCGCCCCGATCTCGGCGCTGGTGACGGCGTCGTAGCCGGCCTGGTCGGCGCTCTCGACCACCGCCCGCTCAATGAGCCGCACCACTTTTTCGTCGACGTCTTCGGCCTTGAAGGCGACGACGAACAAGCGCTCCGGGGCAGGCGCCGGCGCTTCGGCCTGCTGAAGGGCGAGCAGCAGCGGCAGCAGCGCGATCACGGCTGCACCGGGTCGATGTTTTCGTCGCAGAGCACGGTGACTACGACGTCGGCGGCGCCGTCGACTTCGCGCAGCTCCACGAGGGCGCCGGGCACGGCCGCGAGGCCGGGGCGCAGGTCGCTGCCCTGCTGCTCGAGCTGCTGGTACCCCTCGATGACCAGGCGGTTCAGGTCGAAGACCATGCGGGCCACGACGTCGTTGCGGTCCGTGGCGAGCACCGCGTACCGATCGGGCCCGATGCGGGTCAGCGCGGCCTCCCGGCTCATCGAGCGAAACGACGTCTCGAGGGGCAGGGGCGAAGCACAGGCCGGCGGCAGGCAGGCGGCGACACCGGTGGCGCTCTGGTCCTGGACGAGCGCCACGAGGCCGCCGCTCGTCGGCAGCAACGCCGAGTCGAGCACCCCCTGCGGCGTGTTCACGACAAAGACGTCTTGCGCGATCGACTTGTTCTCGAGGTCGTAGCGGGCGAAGCGCGCGCGGTTCTCGGTGGTGCTGCCGTAGGAGACGCCGAAGACCGCGTCGTCGCCGTCGACGAACACCGGACCCTCGACGACGGCCAGGTCGACCAGCTCGCGCAACGAGCCCGGCGTGGTGCCCGCGAACGACAAAGCACGGACGCCGGCCGCGGCCAGGCCGCCGCTGTTCGCGTCGAGCTCCCGCACGCTGGCCAGCACCTCCCAGCCTGTCGACGTCGGAAGCAGATCGAGGGTCTCGAGCGAGCCCTGGGCGGGCACGAGCAAGCCGACGCTGAAATCCTGGGCGGCGCCGGCGGTTGCGCCCTCGGGCCCGAGCTCGCGCAGCTTCATCGTCGGCGCATTGGCGCCGTCTTGAACAAGCCACACGACGCCGAAGCGATCGCGCGCGGGGTGATAGACGACGTCGAGCAGAAACCGCGCCTGGCTGCCTCCGTCTTCGATGGAGACGTCGGCACCGATGGCACCGGTGTCGACGTCGATGAGGCGGGCCGCGACGCGATCGGGGCCGGCGCTGTCGAATTCGGACCAGGCCGCCAGCACGGTGCGCCGGCCGGTGTCGGCCGCCAGATCGGCCTGGCCCGGCAAGGCGAACAGCGTCTCGACGAGGGGCACGCAGGCGTCGCCTTCGCCTTCGCCTTCACCTTCACCTTCGCCCTCGCCTTCGCCTTCGCCTGCGCGGGGCTCGCCCTCGCCCTCTTCGCCGCTGAGAGCGGGGACGCAGCGGTTCTCGCGGCACACGAGGGGGACCTGGCAGGCCGGGTCGCCCTCCCCCGCGCACGGCTCGCCGAGGGCGAGGTCATCGAGGCAGCCCCCGCCCAGGACGACGCCAGAGATGCCGCCGACGCCGACGAAGGTCAGCGAAGCAACGCGGGGCATCACGTGCGCTTCTTTTCGGCCTCGACGGCCGCGATCAAGCTGTTGGCGACGACGGAGCGGGCGTTCTCGAGGAACTCGGTCTCGAGGCGCAGGGCCCGCACCTCGGCGAGGAATCGCGTCCACGGGTCGTCGGCCTTGAGGCCGCGCAGGCCCATGAGGTCGGCGACGGCGAGGCAGGCGGCTTCGGCGGCGTCTTGCGACAGCTGCCGGGCCATGGTCGTGCCCTTGGACTCGCGCGACGTCGTCGTGTCACGCCGGAAGGCCGCGTTCTGCACGAGCGAGAAGCTGGCATCGACCTGCGTGACGACGTCACCCAGGCGAAACAGCGCGGCCTGCTGCTCGCGCAGCGGGCGCCCGGCAACGCCCCGTTGCAAGAGCACGGCGACGCCGTCGAACAGCGCGTGCCTGGCGATGCCCAGGCAGCCGGCGGCGGCGGGCAGGCGCATCATGTCGAGGGAGGTCTGGGCGATCATGAGCCCCTGGCCTTCGCCGCCGAGGCGGGCGTCGGCGTCGACCTCGACGTTGTCAAAGGTGACGGTGCCGACGGGCAGCGGCGAGACGAACGACTCGGGCGTGACCTTGGCCATGCCGGCGTCAACGACGAACATCGAGTAGCGCGGCACCTCGGTGGTCGTCGTGGCTCGGTGGCGCGCGAGCACCACGAGCTGGCTGCAGATGGGCGCCAGCGGCACGAGGCTCTTGCTGCCGTGCAGCACGTAGCCGTCGCCCTTGGCGGTGACGATCAGCGGCGGGTCGCCGTCGAGCAGGGCCACGGCGACGACGGTCTGCCCCGAGGCCATGGCCGGCAGGTGGATGGCCCGCTGATCTTCGTTGCCGCACAGCGCGATCGGGTAGAGGCCCTGCACCTGGGCGCCGTAGACGCCGTCACACAGCCCCGAGGTGCGGCCAAGCAAGACGCGGATGACGCACAACGAGCGCAGATCGGGCCGCGGCGCTTCGCCTTCGAGGGCCTTGCCGAGGGCAGGATCAAAGAGCCCTTCTTGACCGAGCAAGGCGACGGATTCGATGGCCGACGACGACGGATCTTCGAGCTCGCTCATAGCGAGCACGCCGAGGCGCTCGTCGCAGAGCTTCTTCACCTTGTCGTGAAGCTGGCGGTGCACGTCGTCGAAGAGCGGGAGACCAAGTTCCATTGCGCGCGCACAATACCCGAGCCGGGGCTCGGTGCATCCGTCAACGCGCCCTCATCAGCGCGGGTGCGCGAACAGGAAATCCAGCAGCGCCGGCACAAAGCCGGTGTTGCCGGCGACGACGTGGCCAGCGCCTTCGACGGTCCACAGCTCGGCGGCCCCGCCGGCCTGGCAGCCGCTCCAGCGTGTGACGCGGGTCTCGGCCCCGGCCAGGGCGCTGTCGAGGTCGAGGGGCGTGGGGTCGTCGGCTGCGACGTCGTCGCAGCCGTCGAGCAGCGCCCATTGCGCCGCGGTCTCGTCGGCGGCGGGGTAGTTCGGGCCGCCCGCGCTCAGGTTGCCGCCGTCGTAGCGGATCGTGGTGTCGGCGGTGCCGTGCACCTGCAGCACCGCGACGGGCTCGGCGGGTGCGCAGCGGGCGGCGTCGATGGCGCCGGCCATGCTGACGACGGCGGCGATGACGTCGGCGTGGTCGCAGGCCATGCGGTGGGTCATGAACGCGCCGTTGCTGTGGCCCACGACAAAGATGCGGGCGGGGTCGATGTTGGCCCGCTCGCGCGCACCATCGATGATCGAGCGCAACCAGGCGCTGTCGTCGACGTCGGTGCCGGCGAAGTCGCAGCAGGCCGGCGAGGCGTTCCAGAAATTCTTGCCGCTGCCGTCGACGGTGCCGTCGGGCGACGCGTAGATGATGTCGCTCTGCTCGGCGAGGGCGCTGAAGCCGGTGAAGCGGTCCATCTGCGCGCCGGTGATGCCGTAGCCGTGCAGCAGCAGCACGAAGGGCAGCGCAGTGATGCCGTCGTAGCTCGTCGGCACGAACACCGTCGCCGGCCGATCGCCGTCGATGACAAACGAGACGTCGATGTCGTCGTAGACGCGGGCTTCTGCTTCGCCTTCTCCTCCGGCGGCGTCGTCGTCGTCGTCGTCGTCTTCTGCCGGGGGGCAGCCGCCCAACGCAAAAGCGCAGCCAACGAAGAGCACGAGCGCGGGGCGGAAAATCGACGACATGGGCCCAAGGCTTCACCGGCCATCCGCTTTCGTCGAGGGAGGCGGCGGCCTGCCTGTCTGCGCGCGCGGCCACGCTGCTATGCCCCGGCCATGACGCCAGAGCAGGTCGCCGGCCTCGTGCCGGGCAAAGTCCAGAAGATCGTCGTCACCGGCGACGACTGCGTCATCGAGCTGTTCGCCGGCAGCAAGAAGTTCCTGCTGCTGCGCCCCGGTCGCGTCGACGTCGTCGACGACAAGCCGGTGCGCGAAGCGGGCGAGCCGCCGGCCCTGCAGGGACAGCTGCGCAAAGAGCTGCAGCCGGCCATCCTCTCGCGCATTGATCAAGCGCCCGGCGGCGACCGGCTGTTGTTCGCCCGCCAGGAAGGCCCGGCCCGCATCGTCGTCGTCGAAGCCGACGGCCGCGATCCACGGTGGCTGGTGGTGGCGCCCGCCAAAGAAGGCGAAGCCGGCGAACGCATCCTCGCCTGCTCGCCGGGCACCCGCGCCCTCGACGGCCGCGACCTGCGCCGCGGCCGCCTCTACGAGCCGCCCCGCGCGCCCTCGCCGATGGGCGTCGCCCACGACCCCGCGTCGTCGTCGTTGGCGTCGTCTTCGTCGTCGGCGTCGTCGCTGCGCCCGTTCGCCGATCCGGCCCTGACCCAGCTGCGGCTGCGCCTCAAGGCCGAGATCGACCGCAAGCGCCGCCTGCAAAAGGCCCTCGACGGCGACACGCACAAGCACGGCGACCCGGCGTTGCTCGAAGAAGAGGGCGAGCTGTTGAAGACCGTGATGGGCACGCTCAAGCGCGGCCAGAAGACCGTCGACGTCCACGGCTACGACGGCGTCCTGCGCACCCTCGTCGTGGACCCCGCCAAAGACGCCAGACAGAACCTGCTCGCGCGCTTCACAAAGGCCAAAAAGGCGCGCACGGCCATCACCCGCGCGGCGCCCCGCATCGCCGAAGCCCGCAGCGCGCTGGCCGCCCTCGAAGCCGCCCGCGCCGCCCTCGCCGCCGCCCCCGACGACGTCGAACGCCGACGCGAGGTCGAGAGCCTGCTCGCCCTGGGCGGACCCACCGCGCGCCGCAAGGCGGCCATCGAGACCGTGCAGAAGTCCGGCAAGCGCCAGCCGTGGCGGGCCTTTGTCGTCGGCCCCGACGCGTCAGCGCCAGCGAAAACGTCAGCGTCAGCGTCAGCCCCGGCTTCGGCTGGCCCCGTCGTCGTCCGCGTCGGCCGCGGCGCCAAAGACAACGACGCGCTGGTCAAGGCCAGCAAGGGCCACGACCTCTGGCTGCACGCCCGCGACGCCACCGGCGCCCACGTCGTCGTCCCCAGCAACGGCGGCCCCGTCGCCGACGACGTCCTGCGCGACGCGGCGCTGCTCGGGGCCTGGTTCTCGACGCTGCGCGGCGAGCGCACGGTGATGATCCAACACACCCGCGTAAAGAACCTCAAGAAGCCCGGCGCGGGCGCCCCGGCGGGCCTGTGGCTGGTCGGTCACGAAGCGGTGCTGACCCTGCGCGTCGACGACGAACGCACCGCGGCGCTTCTGAAGCGCGAGGTCGCCGGCTGACAGCGCGCTGACGCACGCCTGAGAGCCCGCTGACTCGCGGACCAGGCAGGCGCCAAAAACGGCAGCCCGCGGCTAGAATCAGCCACGGCTCAGGCAGAGCAATCGGAGTCACGATGATCGACGTCAAAGGCAAGATCGCGGTCCAGCAGAAACCGGTCGAGACCATTCGACTCCAGGGCGGGCCCGATCTCAGCGGCATCCCCGAAATCTC